>JBLNAC010000301.1:0-4319 GCA_050259155.1 Syntrophothermus sp. | reverse complement strand
CGCGACCGGCGTCGTCTACGGCGTCTTCCGCCGGGTCGGCGAAGGCGGCGAGGCCGAGCGCGGCCGCAGCGACACGCTGTTCGTCGCCGGGACCGACTTCGCGGCGCCCGACACCAGCGGCGCCGAGGTCGTCGAAGGCCGCGAGCCGGCCGGCCCCGACCAGATCGAGGTCGAGCGCGGCTGGGCGCGTGCGAACGGGGTCGCGGTGGGCGACAGGCTGCCGCTGGCGACGCCGACCGGGAGCGCGGCGCCGCTGGTCTCCGGGATCTACGAATTCGACACCAGCCTCGACCTCGGCGGCTACGGCACGGCCGCGATGCCGCTGGGCGCGGTGCGGCGGCTGACCGAGAAGCACGGCACCTACGACCAGATCAACGTGATCGTCGCCGGCGGCGCCTCGATTGAGACGGTTCGGCGCCGGCTCGAGGCGGTCGTCGGCCGCGGCGCCGAAGTCGCGACGCCGGTCGGCAAGGGCGAAGAAGCCAACGACCAGCTCGCAAGCCTCGACATCGTCCTCTACTTCTTCTCCGGCATGGCGCTGTTCGTCGGCGCCTTCCTGATCCTCAACTCGTTCAACATGACGGTCCTGCAGCGGATGACCGAGATCGGCACCCTGCGCGCCCTCGGCGCCTCCCGGCGACGGATCGCGGGCTCGGTCCTAGGCGAGGCGCTGATCCTCGCCGTGGGCGGCTCGCTGCTCGGGCTCGCGCTCGGCGTCGGCCTCGCCGAACTCCTGGCGGCGGCGATGCGGAGCCTCTTCGGGCTGCCGATCTCCTCGCTGCAGGTCGGCGTCGGCGCCGCCCTCGCGGCGATCGCGGTCGGCGTCCTCGCGACCGCGGCCGGCGCGCTGTACCCGGCTCTGCGGGCGGGCCGCATGCCGCCGATCCGGGCCCTCACCGGGCAGGGCGCGGGCGAGTCGCGGCCGGGCTGGCGGCGGGCGCTGGCCGGGCTGCTCCTGTTCTTCCCCGGTCTCGCGGTGGGCGGCCTGTTCTGGTTCAGCAACCACGGCGCCGGCGCCCTCGCGGCCCTGGTCGGGGTCGGCTCGACCGTGCTGATGTTCGTCGGCATGGTGCTCCTCGCGCCGTTCGTGGTGATGCCGATGATCCGGGCGATGGCGGCGCCGGCGCGGGCGCTGATGCCGGCCGAGGGACGGCTCGCCGCCGACTCGCTTCGGGCCAACCCGCTGCGTACCTCGGCGACGGCGGCGGCGCTCGTCGTCACGCTCTCGGTCGTCGTCGTCAACGCGACGATGAGCTCGAGCTTCATCGGCTCGATCTCGGAAGAGCTCGACGCCCGCTTCGCCCGCGACCTGACCGTGCAGCCGCTCGGCTACAGCGAGTACGGGCCGCCGAGCAGCGGCATCGCCCCCTCGCTGCGGCGGCGGCTGGCGGCGCTGCCCGAGGCCGGGACGGTGACGCCGCGCCGGGTCGTCTACATGACCCGCCTGCCCGGCAGCGGCGAACCGGGGATCCTCGTCGCCGTCGACCCCGCCGCCTGGCCCCGGGTCGACCGCAGCGAATACGAAGGGGCGAGCACCGCCGAGGCGATGGCCGGCCTCGAAGCCGGCGGCGTCGTCCTCGGCAAGGGCCTGGCCGACGAGGCGGGCCTCGCGGTCGGCGACAGGCTGACCCTGAGCGGCGCCTCGGGCACCGTGCGGGCGCCGGTGGTCGCGACCCTCGACACCTTCGAAGCCAGCGGCAACGAGGTGATGGTCTCGCTGGCGACGATGAAGCGCGTCTACGGCATCGGCAGCGACTCGGTCCTCGCCGTCACCGCCGCCTCGCCGGGTCAGCGGGCCGCGCTCGCGAACCGGGTCGAAGCGATCCTCAGCCGCGAATACCCGGCCCTCGAAGCCGTCTCCAACCAGCAGCTGAAGGGGAACTACGAAGACGCCATCAACCAGCAGTTCGCCTTCTTCAACGCGATCATCGGCATCGCCGTGATCGTCGGCCTGCTGGGGATCGTCAACACGCTCTCGATGTCGGTGATCGAACGGACGCGGGAGATCGGCGTCCTGCGCGCGCTCGGGGGCTCGCGCTGGCGGATCCGGCGCACGATGCTGGACGAGAGCCTGCTGATCTCGCTCGGCGGCTGCCTCGCCGGAATCGCCGCGGGGCTCCTGGTCGGAATCGTCTGGATCGTCTCCGTGCGGGAAAGCACGCTGACCGGCCTCGACCTGCGGATCCCGACCACGGCGCTGGTCGCGATCGCGGTCCTCGGCATCGCGATCGGCACGCTGGCGGCGATCCTGCCGGCCCGCCGCGCCGCCCGGCTGGACCCGCTGCGGGCCCTGACCTACGAGTGAGCGCCGCTCAGCGCGAGGCCGGGGCCGACGCGTCGCGGCGCGCGGCCGCCCCCGGCCCGGCGAGGAACGAGGCCAGGCGCCGGGCGACGATCTTCCCGTCGCCCCCGATCGCGCGGGCGTCCCAGGGCGGCTCGACGGTCAGCGACGAGCTTTCGCCGTGGCCGCCGCCGATCCACCCCTGCAGGTAGCGCGGCTCCTCGCCGGTCCAGAGCACCGCCCGCAGCAGCGGGTCGAAGGGACGCGGCTCGATCGCCACCCCGACCTCGGCGGCGATCGATTCGGCGACGGCGTCGGCCTGCTGGGCGGCGATTCCGCCCTGCTTGACGGGAAAGCTGGTGATGTCGCCGGCGGCGTAGATCCGCTCGCGGCCGAGGACGCGGCCGTGCTCGTCGACGCCGATGAAGCCGTCCGGGTCGTGGAGGACGCCGCGGATCCGCCGTCCTTCCAGCCGCGGCAGGCTGACGGCGGCGTCGACCTCGAGCTCGCCGCCGGGGACGACCTGCAGGCGGCCGTCCTGGAAGCGCACCGGCCGGGTGCCGGTGAGGACCTCGATCCCGCGCTCGGCGAGGAGTTCGGCCATCTGCTCGCCGACGCGGCGGCCGAAGATCGCCAGCGGCGCCTCCTCGGGGGTGACGATCTTCAGCGAGACGTCGGCGATGCCCGAGTGCGCCAGCTCGGCCCGGGCCAGCAGCGCCAGCTCGTAGAGCGGCAGCGCCCAGGTCTCGTAGCCGGGCGTGGTGAAGGCGACGCTCTTCAGCTCCCCGGAGCGCAGCCCCTTCATCACCTTGTGGACGTCGGACTCGTCGGCGATGCCCCAGAAGGTCGTCGCGCCCGGGACCGGCCAGAGCAGCTGCACGCCGGCGGCGACGACGAGGTGGTCGTACGGAAAGCTCTCGCCGTCGTGGGTGACGGCGAGGCGGGTGACCGGGTCGACCGAGGCGATGCTGTCGAGCCGAAACTCGTCGCCGCACATCCCCACCAGGCGCTCGAGGTCGTAGCGGGCGACGTGCCCGGCGCCGTAGGGCTCGCCGACCGCGTAGGGGCGGTAGACGAAGTCCCGTCGGGGCGAGAAGACCCGCACGTCGACCCGGTCGGCGGCGAGCTCGCGCAGCGCCAGCACGGTCTCCAGTGCGGCGACCCCCCCTCCGGCGATCAGTACTCGGCTCTTCATCGGCTTCGTCCAAGCTTCCCGGCCCGAGCCCGATCACCCATCCGCGCACGACCAACGGATTACGTGCGGAGTTTTCCCGATGGCTCCGGTCTGGAGCCGGGCCTACGCTGTCCCAGGCCTTCGAAGAGCAGGCACGAAAGGAGATGCGATGGCAGGCGAGATGGTCGAATGGCGCCCTCTATCCGAGCTGCGTCACCGGGTCGACCAGATGATCCGCGACCTCAGCGAGGGCGGCGAGGAGGGCTGGGCGCCCTCGATCGACGTGATCAGGCGCGAGGACGCGATCGTGATCCGCGCCGACATCCCCGGGATCAAGCCCGAGGACGTCAAGGTGACGATCGAGGACGACGTCCTCACGGTCGCCGGCGAGCACGAGGAGAGCTCGGAGGAGGAGCGGGACCGCTACGTGCGGCGCGAGCGCCGCTACGGCTCCTTCTCCCGCTCGATGCCGCTGCCCCGCGGGGTCAAGGCGGAGGACGTCGAGGCGACGACGGAGCACGGCGTGCTCGAGGTGACCGTGCCGCTGCCGAGCGAGGAGAAGCCGCAGACGGTCGAGATCAAGCCGAAGGCCAAGGGCAGCTGAGATGCGGCTGCTGGTCGGCCTCGATGGCAAGGCCGGCGGCCGCGACGCGTTGGAGCTGACCCGGACCCTGGCGGGGGTCGAGGACTCGAGCGCGGTCGCGGTCGCCGTGCTCTTCTTCGGGCCGCTGCCGATGGAATACGCGCTGCTGCCGACGGAAGAGGCCGACGAGGCCGCGGAGCTGTTCGCGGAAGCGCGCGAGGCGCTCGCGGGCCTCGAGGTCGAGACCCGCGCCTACGGCGGCGCCAGCCCGGCGGCGATCC
>JBLNAC010000300.1:0-4544 GCA_050259155.1 Syntrophothermus sp. | reverse complement strand
ATCGAGGACGAGACCGACCCGCGCGCCGCGGCACTGCGGCAGCTGACCAACGGCGACTGGTTCGTCCGCGGGCACGTCTCGTTGGGCGACCTCTCCGACGCCGGCATCCAGCTGCCCGTCGACAGCGACGCCTACAACTCAGTCGGCGGCTACGTCTTCGGCGAGCTCGGCCGCCTGCCCAAACGCGGCGACTCGATCGTCGCCGACGGCTACACGATCCGGGTCGAGTCGGTCCGGGAGAACCGGATCGAGGCGGTCAGGATCAGCCGTTCCGTCCGTCCCGCCGCCTAGCTTCTCCGGGCAACCTGCGATCCCCCGAGGAGAGGTTGGAGGTGCCGCATGTGGGTTGTACGCCTGACGGACAAGCAGCTCGAGGTCCTCAGGGCGCTGCTTCGCTCCGAGGAGCATCTCGGCCCGGCTCTGCGAGGCTCGATCGAGGCCCTCGATCTCGCCCGCTGGGACGACCTGCCGGAGGCTGAGCTGCCCTGGACCGAGGTCGAGGAGATCGCCCGCCGCCAGCGGATCTCGGAGGCCGATGTGATCTGGGACCTGTCGGGCAGGGGCAAGCCGGCGAAGGCCGAGTAGCCGCGCCTAGTCGTAGGCGTAGAAGCCCTGGCCGGACTTCCGGCCCAGCTTCTCTTCGCCGATCATCTCGACGATCAGCCCCGGCGGCTTGTGGGCTGCGTCGCCCGAGTCGGCGAACAGCGCGTCGCCGATCGCCTCGGCGACGTCGAGGCCGACGAAGTCGAGCAGCGCCAGCGGGCCCATCGGGTAGCCGGCGCCGAGCTTCATGCAGGCGTCGACCTCGCCCGCCTCCATCCCCGTCCGCTCGACCATCCGCACCGCGTCGAACAGGTAGGGGAAAAGGAGGCGGTTAACGACGAAGCCGGCCTGGTCGGGAACCTCGACGGCGGTCTTGCCGAGCGCGGCGCACCAGGCGAGGGCTTTGTCTCGGGCGCCCTCGGCGCCGTCCGGGAAGCAGACCTCGACCAGCTGCATGCGGGGCACCGGGTTGAAGACGTGGAGGCCGAAGAGCCGCTCCGTGCCGGCGGCGGACGCGATCTCGGCGATGCTGAGCGAGGAGGTCGTCGTCCCCAGATCCGCGTCGGGACAGGCTTCGGCGATGCTCGAGATCAACTCCGCCTTCGGCTTCAGCTGCTCGATGATCGCCTCGACGACGACGTCGCAGGAGGCGAGGTCGCCGGGGTCGGTCGTGACCCGCAGGCGGGAGGGCTCGGCCCCCTCGATCTTGGCGCAGAGCGCGACGACCTTCTCCTCCGCCCGCCAGGCCGAGGCCTCCGAGCGGGCGAGCAGGATCGTCTCCGCGGTCGTGGTCGAGACCGCGGCGAGGCCGGTGGCGATCGCCCCCGAGCCCGCGATCCCCGGACTGTCGTACCCAAGCTTTGTGCTCATCACAGCCGGGGTTCCTATCACGCACCTCTACCATCGTGTAGACAGGCCGATGATCGACTGACGGATCAATCAAGCACACAGCACGAGCACGGAGGCGTTGAAGATGGAGAACGGGAACGGGAGCTTCGGAGGACGCGAGGTCGTGATCGTCGAGGCGACCCGAACGCCGATCGGCCGCGGCCATCCCGAAAAGGGGTACTACCGGGACGTCCACCCCTCGACCCTTCTCGCCCGCAACCTCGCCGAGCTGGTCCGGCGCGCCGGCATCGACCCGCTCGAGGTCGGCGACGTGATCGGCGGCTGCGTGCAGCAGTTCGGCGAGCAGACCTTCAACATCACCCGCAACGCCTGGCTGGAGGCGGGACTGCCCGAGGAGGTCCCGGCGACGACCGTCGATCGCCAGTGCGGCTCGGGCCAGCAGGCGGTCAACCTGGCGGCGGCGCTGATCGCCTCCGGCGTCCACGACGTCGTGATCGGCTGCGGCGTCGAGCACATGGGCCACAACTCCTTCGCCGCCGGCCTCAAGGTGCAGGAGGAGTACGGCTACGCCTTCACGCCGGAGCTGATGGAGCGCTACAACCTGATCCCGCAGGGCCTCTCGGCGGAGATGATCGCCGACAAATGGGAGATCCCCCGCTCGGAGTTGGACGAGCTCGGCCTCCGCTCGCAGCAGCTGGCGATCAGGGCGACCGAGGAGGGGCGCTTCGAGCGCGAGATCATGCCCTTCCAGGTCAACGGCGACACCCACGTCGCCGACCAGGGCCTGCGCGAGACCTCGCTCGAGGCGCTGGCCGGCCTGAAGCCTGCCTTCAAGCCCGACGGCAAGATCACCGCCGGCAACTCCTCCCAGGTCTCCGACGGCGCCGCCGCGGTGCTGCTGATGACCCGGGAGAAGGCCGAGGAGCTGGGGCTGACGCCGCGGGCGCGGATCTTCGACCAGACGACGGTCGGAGTCGACCCGGTGATCATGCTCACCGGCCCGATCCCGGCGACGCGGAAGCTCCTGGAGCGCAACAAGATGGCGATCGACGACATCGACCTGATCGAGATCAACGAGGCGTTCGCCTCGGTCGTCGCCGCCTGGCGCCGCGAGCTCGATCCCGACATGGACAGGGTCAACGTCAACGGCGGCGCGATCGCGCTCGGACACCCCCTCGGCTCCTCCGGCGCCCGCCTGGTCACCACCCTCCTCCACGAGCTCGAGCGCTCCGACAAGGAGCTGGGGATGGTGACGATGTGCTGCGGCGGAGGGCTCGGCACGGGAACGCTGATCCAGCGGGTGTGAGGCAGACCTGGCCGCCCGGCCAGTAGGGTTGCCGCGATGGACCTGACGCTCTCGCCATCGGAGCAGGAGTTCCGCGACGAGGTTCGCACCTGGCTGCAGGAGAATCACCCCGGGCCCGAGCCCGAGGGCGGGCTCGACGAGGTGATGGGCTTCCGCCGCGAGTGGCAGCGGAAGCTGCACGAGGCCGGCTGGGCCGGGATCTCCTGGCCGGAGGAGTACGGCGGCCGCGGGGCGACCCTGATCGAGCAGGCGATCTGGGTCGACGAGGCGACCCGCCAGGAAGCGCCGAGCCCGGCGAACGTGCTCGGGCTGGCGATGGGCGGCCCGGTGGTCATCGCCCACGGAACCGACGAGCAGAAGCGGCGGTACCTGGAGCCGATCCTCACCGGGGAGGAGATCTGGTGCCAGGGGTTCTCCGAGCCCGAGTCCGGCTCCGACCTGGCCTCGCTCAAGACCCGCGCCGTGAAGGACGGCGACGAATGGGTGGTGACCGGGCAGAAGGTCTGGACGACCTTCGCCCAGTACGCGAAATGGTGCATGCTCGTCGCCCGTACCGACCCGGACGCCCCCAAGCACCAGGGTCTCACCTACTTCCTGATGGACATGGAGCAGGACGGGGTGGAAGCGAAGCCGCTGGTCCAGATCACCGGCGAGGGGGAGTTCAACGAGGTCTTCATCAACGAGGCGCGGATCCCCGACGAGAACGTCGTCGGCGGCGTCGGCAACGGCTGGGGGGTGGCGATCACGACGCTGATGAACGAGCGCGCCGGGCTCGCCTTCGGCGCCATCGCCCAGGTCCAGAACAGCCTCGCGCGGCTGGCCAGGCTCGCCACCGAGGTGCGCGAGGGGGGCGGCGGCTCCGCCGCCCAGGACTCCCACTTCCGCCAGCGGATCGCCCAGCTCCACATCGAGGCAGAGGCGATGCGGCTCGGCGCCTACCGCGGCCTGACCAAGACCATGCAGTCCGGGATCCCGGGGCCGGAGGGCTCGCTCGGCAAGTGGCAGTGGGCCGACATCAACCAGGCCCTCACCGAGCTGGCGCTGGACATCGAGGGCGCCTACGCGCCGCTCTCGCGGGGCGCCGAGCGGGCGATCGCCGGGGGCGCCTGGCAGTACGGGTTCCTCCGCTCACGCGCCAACTCGATCGAGGGCGGCACCACCGACATCCTCCGCAACATCATCGCCGAGCGCGTGCTCGGCCTGCCCCGACTGCGATAGCCGTGTACTTCGATCTCACCGACGAGCAGCAGGCGATCAAGGCGACGGCGCGGGACTTCCTCGCCGCCCGTTTCAAGTCCGAGCGGATCCGCGAGCTCGCGGCGAGCGAGGACGCCTTCGACGCCGACGGCTGGCGGCAGATGGCCGAGCTCGGCTGGGCGGGGCTGGCGCTGCCCGAGGAGTGGGGGGGACAGGGCCTCGGGATCGTCGACCTCGCGGTCCTCTTCGAGGAGATGGGCTACGCGCTCGCGCCCTCTCCGCTGCTCTCCAACACCGTCGTCGGCCTGGCGCTGAGCCGCTGCGGGTCCGACGACCAGCGCGACCGGTACCTGCGGCCGCTGGCGGAGGGCGAGCTGCGCGGCACGCCGGCTCTGTGGGACGCCGGCTCGGCCGCCACCCCCGGCGCTTTCACGCTGAAAGCCGCAGCCGACGGCGGCGACTCAGTGCTCGACGGCGAGAAGGTCCTGGTGCCCGACGCCGCGTCGGCCGACTTCTTCCTTGTCGCGACGTCCGACGGGCGCCGGCACATCGTCGACGCCGGGGCCGACGGCGTCTCGATCGGCGAGGAAGCCTCAATCGACCCGACCCGCCGGCTCTCGGGCGTGCGCCTTGACGGCGTGCGGGTCCC
>JBLNAC010000299.1:0-4364 GCA_050259155.1 Syntrophothermus sp. | reverse complement strand
GAGCCCGAGGACGTCGCGGCGCTGATGGCCGGGGTCGGCGTGGCGCGCGAGATCGCGGCCGCCGGCCCGCTCGCCGAGGTCGTCGGGCGCGAGCTCTTCCCCGGGCCAGGGGTCGGCACCGATGCCGATCTCGAGGCCGATGTCCGCGCCCGCGTCGAGTTGCTCTACCACCCGGTCGGCAGCTGCCGCATGGGCGAGGACGGGGAGGCGGTGGTCGATCCCCAGCTGCGGGTGCGCGGGCTCCGCGGCCTGCGCGTCGCCGATGCCTCGGTGATGCCCGAGATTCCTGCCGGCAACACCAACGCCCCGACGATCATGATCGCCGAGCGGGCGGCCGACCTGATCGCCGGCTCGCGCTGACGCGAACCGGGCGGGCGCTCGACAGGAGCGTCTCTGAAGCGCCTAGCCTCGGCGTTGGTCCAGGGCGACCCAGCCGCCGGGGCGCTTGGCGTAGCCGAGCCAGGCCTGCCCCACGTGGGCGCCCTGCATCGCCTCCCGCAGCAGCTGGGCCTCATAGCCCGTGCGCGGGACGGCGAACTGGGCGTGCCTCGTCCTCCTGCACACCGCGCGGCCGCGATCCTGCGGGGCCGCTTCGCCTCCCAGCGTCCACCTGCTGCCGCGTCGGCAGGCGGGCCGCCGGTCCTTCCCACAGTCGAGCGTCCGCCAGCCCGTCGCCAGCGAGCCGGGGCGGGACGTCTGCACCGCGCACCGCCCCTTCCCGGGCTGACCCGGCTTCCAGCTCCAGACGAGCGCCTTCAGCCGCGGGTCTTCGGGGGCGAGCTGGTCGAGGCCGATCAGGTCGACGCCGCAGCGGGCCATCTCGGCCGCCACCTGGGGCGTGATCCGCGGCCTGCCGCCCTGCGAGGGGCGACCGTCCTCGTAGTAGCGGATCTGGGTCGCTTCGTACTGCGCGCGCGTGTAGTCGCTGCCGCAGGTGGGGAAGTCGCTGAAGGTCGACAGCTGCGTCTCCAGGTGGGCCTGCCAGTCGAAGACGACCGAGGGCCAGGCCGAGCCGACGCCGCAGGGGCTGTTGCCGACGACGATCACGCGCGCGCCGGCCGCGAGCATCCGGTCCCTGGTCAGGCTCATCGGCAGCGGCTGGCAGCCGGCTCCTTCCCGCGGCAGGTAGAGCAGGTCGCCGAGCTTTTCGCGGATGATCGCCGCCGCGGTGTCGTAGCCGGTCTGATCGTCCAGGTGGTCCTCCAGGTAGAGGAACAGCACCTGTTCGGAGTTGGCCGCCCCCCGCAGCCAGGCCCCGATCTCTTCCAGCACCGGCCCGAGCGTCTTCTCGGTGCTGCAGGGGAAGTGGCTGGGGAACGCGTGGCAGACGACCGGGGCCAGTCCTCCCGCCGACGGCGAGAGCGTCCAGTGCACGTCCAGCTCGATCGCGCGCACGTCGTGCGTCAGCTGTTCGGTGATCGAGAGCTGCTGGTTGGGATCCAGGGTCGAGGTCGTCGGACCCATCTCCGCGACGCTGTTGAAGGAGTTGTGCGTGCCGATCCAGGGGGCGTTCCGCAGCGGCACGTCGCCGGCCAGGCGGTATTGCGATTCCAGCGCCCGGTCCAGCCAGGATCCCTGGAAGCCGGCGGCGGCCGAGGCGGCGAACGCGAGGCTCACCGCCAGGGCCGCGGCTGCGGCGAGCGCTACGGATCGGCGAGGACCCACGCCCCGAGCCTATGGCATCCCGACGCCCATCTCCCAATACGCTTTGTCGCGCCGACGGCGGCAAGGGACAGAGGAGGGATGATGGAGAACCTCGGCTTCGACGCGGAGGGCTACAAGGAGACCACCCGCGAGCAGTGGCAGAAGGCAGCCGAGCCCTGGTACCGATGGGGCAATCTGCTCGAGTCCTGGCTCGGGGAGGCGAGCGAGCTGATGCTCGACCTGGCCCGGGTCGGCGCCGGGCAGCGGATACTCGACGTTGCCGCGGGCGCCGGCGGGCAGAGCGTGCGCGCGGCGCGACGCGTCGGCCCGAGCGGCGCCGTGCTCGCCGTCGACATCTCGCCAGAGACCCTGCGCTACGCCGAGCGCGCCGCCCGTGAGGCGGGCCTCACGAACCTTTCGACCCGGGAGATGGACGCCGAGGCGCTCGACGTGGAGCCCCGCAGCTTCGACGCCGCGATCAGCCGCCTCGGCCTGAGTTACCTGCCCGACCGGATCGCGGCCCTCCGCGCCGTCCACCGGGCCCTCAGGCCCGGAGGTCACCTCGCCTCCGTCAACTACACGACCCCCGAGCGCAACGAGTTCTTCTCGATACCGGTCGCGATCGTCCGCGAGCGGGCCGGGCTGCCGGCCCCCGCACCCGGTCAGCCGGGGCCCTTCTCACTCGGTGCCGAGGGCGAGATCGAGGCTGCGTACGAAACTGCCGGGTTCACCGACGTATTGGTGCGGCGCGTCTCGGCTCCCCTGCGGCTCGAGTCCGCGGTCGATTGCGTCCGCTTCGAGCGCGAGTCGTTCGGCGCCCTGCACCAGATGCTTGCCCCCCTCGCGGAGGCTGAGCAAGAGGAGGCCTGGGCCGAGATCGAGAGCGCTCTGCGACGGTTCGAGGGCTCCGACGGATTCGCCGCGCCGTGCGAGGTGGTCGTCGCCGGGGCCCGGAAGTAAGGTCGCGCCCGGCGACGTTGTGGCGCGAGGACAACCCCCCGGGGCGGTGACCCGAGGACGGCCCGCATCACATCGCGCCGAGCGTTGCCGCGGTGGGTCTCAGGCGAAGCGGGCGAAGCTGATCGCGCCGACCACCAGGCAGTAGATCGCGAACGGGGTCAGGGTGTGGGTCTCGAAGTAGCGGACGAGGAACCGGACCGAGACGTAGGCGGTGAGCCCGCAAACCACGAAGCCGACCAGCACCTGGCCGTGGATGTGTTCACCGGCGCTGCCGAAGAGCGACGGAACCTTGAGGACGCCGGCCGCGAGGATGACCGGGGTCGCGAGGAGGAAGGCGAAGCGGGCCGCGTCCTCGTGCGAGAGGCCTTTCCACAGCCCGCCGACCATCGTCACCCCGGAGCGGCTGATGCCGGCGAAGAGGGCGGCGATCTGGAAGCTGCCGATGATGATCCCGCTGGGGTAGGTGAGGCGCGAGATGCGGACGTCTGACTCGTAGGCCTCGGCGACCTCCCGCGAGGTGCGGGAGCCGCTCGCGCGATGGACCGGCCGGGCGCCGGGGCCCGAGGCGGGCGCCGCCGCGGCCTGCTCGGCTTTGGCGCGGCGGCGGAGCGCCTCGCCGGCGAGCAGGATCAGGCCGTTGAGGAAGAGGAACGCGCTCGCCGCCACCGGCTTGGCGAAGATGGTGCGGAAGGTGTGCTCGAGGGCGACCCCCGTGAGCCCCACCGGGATCGTGGCGAGGATGATCAGCCAGGCAAGGCGCTCGTCGGAGTCGATCGCGCTCAGCCGCCGCTCGGCGAGGCTGCGCCGCCCGCTGCGCAGGAAGCCGCGGACGATGCGGACCCAGTCGGCGCGAAAGAAGTAGAGGAGCGCGAGGGCGGTCGCGACGTGGAGGGCGACGATGAAGGCGAGGTAGAAGGAGGCCTCGCTGCTTGCCTGCGAGGACTGGGTGACCAGCGTCTGCCATTCGCCCCCGATCCAGGCGGGCACGAGCACGGAGTGGCCGAGGCTCGAGATCGGGAAGAGCTCGGTCACGCCCTGGATGAGCGCGATCACGATGGCCTGCAGGTAGGTCAGCATGGCTGGCGGGCTAGGTTAGCCGTCCGGACCGGGTCGGGGCGCGCGGCCCCTGATGCGGTCCCCGAGGCGCTGGCGCCGGATCTCGCCGCCGACCACGCGGGCGCAGTTCCAGCCCGGGACGCCCATCACGCCCCCGCCGGGGTGGGTGCCCGCGCCGCAGACGTAGACGCCCTCGACGGGCGTGCGGTAGTCGGCGTAGCCGAGGATCGGGCGGAGCATGAAGCTCTGGTCGGGCGTCATCTCGCCCTGCATGATGTTGCCGCCCAGCAGGCCGAAGCGGGCCTCCAGGTCGGGCGGGGCGAGCACCTCCATCTGCTCGACCAGGCCGCCGAGCCCTGGCATCGCCTCCTCGAGCGTCGCCACGACCCGGCGGCCGAACGGCTCGCGCTCGGCGTCCCAGGGGCCCTCCGCGAGCTCGAATGGCGCGTACTGGACGAAGGCGAGCAGCAGCTGCCTGCCCTCGGGAGCGAGGTCGGGCTGGTGCACGGTCGGGAAGACGGCCTCGACGTAGGGATGCTGTGAGGGGCGGCCGTACTTGGCGTCGTCCCAGGCGCGCTCCAGGTACTCGATCGAGGGAGCGATCGCGACGAGCCCGCGGTGCGGGTCGCCGGGCGCGGCGCCGTTCCAGCCCGCGACCGGGTGCAGCCCTCCCAGCGCCAGCTTGACCTGGACCGACCCCGAGC
>JBLNAC010000298.1:0-3638 GCA_050259155.1 Syntrophothermus sp. | reverse complement strand
GCGCTCGACCACGTCGTCGATGCGGTGCGGGAGATCGTCGGCGTGAAGCCGATCTTCGGCATCTGCCTGGGCCACCAGCTGCTCTGCCGTGCGGTAGGCCTGCGGACCTACAAGCTCCCCTTCGGCCACCGCGGCGTGAACCACCCCGTGAAGGACCTGGAGACGGGACGGATCGACATCACCTCGCAGAACCACGGCTTCGCGGTCGAGGGCCCCGGCGGCGAGCCCCGGATCGAGGGCGACGAGCCGGTCCGCTGGGAGACCGACTTCGGCGTCGCCGAGCTCTCGCAGCTGAACCTCTACGACCGCACGGTGGAGGGGCTCGTCCTGCGCGACGTCGCCGGCGCCACGGTCCAGTACCACCCGGAGGCCGGGCCCGGGCCCCACGACGCCCGCCACCTCTTCGACCGCTTCCTGGAGCTGGCGGCGGCGTGATCTGGCCGCCCGCCGATCGCGCCCTGGAGGGCCGGATGGTGCGCCTCGAGCCGCTCGTGGAGTCCCATCGCGAGCCGCTGCGGTCGGTCGCGGCCGAGCCGGAGACCTGGCGCTGGATCGATCGGCGCGTGACCGAGGAAGAGGGCTTCGACGTCTGGTTCGACGACCGCCTCGCGGCGCGGAAGGCCGGCGCCGAGCACGGCTTCGCGACGCTGCGAGCGGCCGGCGGGGAGCCGCTCGGCAGCTCCTCGTTCCTGACCCCGCGGCCGGCGCACGACGGCGTCGAGATCGGCAACACCTGGCTCAACCCCTCGGCCTGGGGCACCGGCGCCAACGTGGAGGCGAAGCTGCTGATGCTCGGCCTCGCCTTCGAGGGGCTCGGCTGCATGCGCGTGGAGCTGAAGACGGACGCTCGCAACCAGCGGTCTCGAGGGGCTATGGAAGCGCTCCCGGCGAAGTTCGAGGGGATCTTCCGCAAGCACATGCTGATGCCGCTGACCGGCGTCCGCGACTCCGCCTACTACTCGGTGGTCGACGACGAGTGGCCCGCCGTCCGGGACAACCTCCAGCGCCGTCTGGCGACGGCGGGGAAGGAGAGCCTTGCCTAGGCGCGAGGACATCGAGAAGATCCTCCTGATCGGCTCCGGGCCGATCGTGATCGGACAGGCCGCCGAGTTCGACTACTCCGGGGTCCAGGCATGCAAGGTCCTGCTCGAGGAGGGGTTCGAGGTCGTCCTCGTGAACTCCAACCCGGCGACGATCATGACCGACCCCGAGTTCGCGACGGCGACCTACATCGAGCCGCTGCTGCCCGGCCCGGTGCGGAAGATCATCGAGAAGGAGCGCCCGGACGCGCTGCTGCCCACCCTGGGCGGCCAGACCGCGCTCAACATCGCGATGACGCTCCACGAGGACGGGACCCTGGAGCGCTTCGGGGTCGAGCTGATCGGCGCCGACGCGGACGCGATCCGCCGCGCCGAGGACCGCGAGGAATTCCGCCGCACGATGACCGAGGCAGGGCTGCGGGTGCCGTGGTCGATCACCGTCGAGAGCCTGGGCGAGGTCGAGGAGGCGCTGGCCGCCGGCCGCGTCTCGCTGCCGGCGATCGTCCGCCCGGCCTTCACGATGGGCGGCCAGGGCGGGGGGGTGGGACGGACCGAGACCGAGCTGCGCCAGGTCGTCTCCGAGGGTCTCGCGGCGAGCCCGATCAACCAGGTGCTGATCGAGGAGTCGGTGATCGGGTGGGGCGAGTTCGAGCTCGAGGTCATGCGCGACCGCAACGACAACGTCGTGATCATCTGCTCGATCGAGAACGTCGACCCGATGGGCGTCCACACCGGCGACTCGGTCACCGTCGCCCCGGCGCAGACGCTGACCGATCCGCTCTACCAGGACCTGCGCGACCAGGCGATCGCTGTGATCAGGGCGATCGGGGTCGAGACCGGGGGCTCGAACGTCCAGTTCGCCGTCAACCCCGACTCGGGCGAGATCGTCGTGATCGAGATGAACCCCCGCGTCTCCCGCTCCTCGGCCCTGGCCTCGAAGGCGACGGGGTTCCCGATCGCGAAGATGGCGGCGAAGCTGGCCGTCGGGTACGCGCTGGAGGAGATCCCCAACGACATCACCCGCGCCACGCCGGCCTCCTTCGAGCCGACGATCGACTACGTCGTCACCAAGATGCCGCGCTTCGCCTTCGAGAAGTTCCCTGGCTCGGAGGGCCGGCTCTCGACCTACATGCAGAGCGTCGGCGAGGGGATGGCGATCGGCCGCACCTTCCGCGAGTCCTTCGCCAAGGCGATGCGCTCGCGCGAGCTCGACTCCCCCGCCGAGCCTCCCGCCGAGGACGAGGAGCTGCTGGCGGCGATCGAGGTCCCCTGCGCGGAGCGGTTCGACCTCGTCCTCGAGGCCTTCCGCCGCGGGCTCGGCGTCGAGGCCGTGCACGAGCGCTGCCTTGTCGACCGCTGGTTCCTGCGCGAGCTGGAGGCGCTCGCCCGCGAAGGCGACGGCAGCGAGGGCCTGGTCCGCACCTACAAGGCGGTCGACACCTGCGCCGCCGAGTTCGAGGCGGCGACCCCCTACTACTACTCCGGCCACGAGCGGGCGGGAGCCGACGGCGCCCCGCCGGCCTCCGAGATCCGCCGCCCGGCCGGGCGCGACTCCGTGGTGATCCTCGGCGCCGGGCCGAACCGGATCGGGCAGGGGATCGAGTTCGACTACTGCTGCGTCCACGCCGCGATGACGGCGCGCGAGCTGGGCCGCGACGCCGTCATGGTCAACTGCAACCCGGAGACCGTGTCGACCGACTACGACACCTCCGACCGGCTCTACTTCGAGCCGCTCACGGCCGAGGACGTGCTGGCGGTCTGCGAGCAGGAGCGCCCCGAGGGAGTGATTGTCCAGTTCGGCGGCCAGACCCCGCTGAAGCTGGCGCGGACGCTCGAAGAGGCCGGCGTGCCGCTGCTCGGGACGCCCGTCGACGCGATCGACCTGGCCGAGGACCGCGGTCGCTTCGGCGCCCTGCTGGGCCGCCTCGGCGTCAAGCACCCGCCCTACGGGACCGCCCTCTCGGCCGAAGAGGCGGAGGTGATCGCCGCCGAGGTCGGTTTCCCGCTGCTGGTCCGGCCCTCCTACGTGCTCGGCGGCCGGGCGATGGAGATCTGCTACTCGACCGAGGATCTGGCCGCCTACCTCCAGGCCAACGTCAGGGCCGACCAGGAGCACCCGCTGCTGCTCGACCGCTTCCTCGAGAACGCGATCGAGGTCGACGTCGACGCGCTCGCCGACGGCGAGCAGGTCTACGTCGCCGGGATCATGCAGCACGTCGAGGAGGCGGGCGTCCACTCCGGCGACTCGGCCTGCGTGATCCCGCCCCTCAGCCTCGGCGAGGGCATGCTCGACGAGATCCGGGCGACGACCGAGCGGATCGCGCTCGAGCTGGGCGTCGTCGGCCTGATCAATATCCAGTTCGGCGTCGCCGGCGGCGAGCTCTACGTGATCGAGGCCAACCCGCGGGCCTCCCGAACCGTGCCCTTCGTCTCCAAGGCGATCGGGGTGCCGCTGGCGAAGCTGGCCTGCCGCCTGATGCTCGGCGAGCGCCTCGCCGGCCAGGACCTGCCGCAGGGCCCGCCCGAGCACGTCAGCGTCAAGGAGGCGGTGCTGCCGTGGGGCCGCGTTGCGGGCGCGGCCGCTCTCCACCGGCCGGA
>JBLNAC010000297.1:0-2617 GCA_050259155.1 Syntrophothermus sp. | reverse complement strand
ACCGCGAGCGCCTCCGGCGCGGCGGCCCGGATCCGCTCCCCCGCGCCGGCCTGGTTGACGTCCTCGGTCTGCAGCAGGTCGAGGCCGAGCTCTCTAGCCAGGGCGGCGACGGGCGGCGGCTGCCGGCGTCGCCCGCGGCCGCGGCGCCGGTCGGGCGGCGCGACGACCAGGCTCGGCCGATGAGGGGAGTCCGCCAGGCGCCGGAGGACGGTCGCGGCGAAATCGGAGGTTCCGAGGTAGACGGTCCTCACGCGTCGGTGCGCGGCTCGCGAAACTCGCCGTCGCCGTCGCCCAGCTCCTCGTCCTCGTGCGGCGGGTGGTAGCTGCCGCCCTCGCGCAGCGCCCGCAGCGCCCCCTTGCGCTGCTCGCGCGGCGCCCGGTCGAGGATCAGCACCCCGTCGAGGTGGTCGATCTCGTGCTGGAGGACGCGCGCCTCCAGCCCCGAGGCCTCGATCAGGGTGGGCTCACCGTCGGCGTCGAAGCCGCGGACCCGGGCGTGCAGGGAGCGCTCGACGTCGACGGACACGCGCGGCAGGCTGAGGCACCCCTCCTCGGCCAGGACCGTCTCCTCCGAGAGCCACTCGAACTCCGGGTTGACGAGCGCGGCCGGTTCTCCGTCCGAGCCCGCCTGGAAGACGAGGACGCGGCGGAGCAGACCGAGCTGGTTGGCGGCGAGGCCGACCCCAAGGCCGTCGCGCATGATCGCCGCCATGCGCTCGACCTCCGCCCGCAGCTCCGGCCCGAAGCCGGTCACCGGCGAGGCCTTGCTCTTCAGCACCGGGTCGCCGAACTTGACGACGTGGGCGAGCGCCGCGTCGCGCCGTTCGAGCAGCTCCGCCTCGAGCGCCGCGCGCTCCCGGCCGGCCTCCTCGGCGCCGGTGTCCACCCGATCGCTCATCCAGTCGAGTGTAAGTCACACCGGGTCGACGTCGACGCCGACCGCGACGTCGCGCAGGCCGCGTCCGGCGGCCCCGCCTTCGACGGCGGCGCGAACGGCGGCGATCGCCCCCTCCCGGTCGTCCGCCTTGACCAGGAAGCGGCGCCGATGCCGGTTGCGGACGCGGAACATCGGCGCCGGCCCGAGCAGCTCCGAGCCCTCCGGCAGGGACCCCCGCATCTCGCCCGCGAGGGCGGCGGCGACGGCGTCCACCCTGGCCTCGCGCCCGCCGGCGAGGTTGACCCGGATCAGGCTCGAGTAGGGCGGGTAGCGCAGGCGGCGGCGGCGCTCGAGCTCGCCGGCGAGGAAGCCGGCCGCGTCGTGGCGGGCTGCGTGCTCGATGCTGGGTGCGCCGGGAGCCAGCGTCTGCACGATCACCTCCCCTCCCGCCTCGCCGCGCCCCGAGCGCCCTGCCAGCTGGGCGACCATCGCGAAGGTCCGCTCCTGCGCCCGGAAGTCGGGGAAGCGCAGCGTCGCGTCGGCGTCGAGGATCGCGCTCAGCGTCACCTCGGGGAAGTCGTGCCCCTTGGCGACCATCTGGGTGCCGACGAGGACCGCGCTCGGCGCCTCGCCGAACGCGGCCAGGATCCGGGCGTGGGCGCCACGCGCCGCGGCGGTGTCGGAATCGAGCCGCAGCACGGGCATCGGCGCCAGCCGCTCGGACAGCAGCGCCTCGACCCGCTCGGTGCCGGCGCCGGCCTGGGCGAGCGTGGTCGAGGCGCACGCCGGGCACTCGCGCGGAGCGGCCTCGGCGTGGGCGCAGTGGTGGCACACGAGCCGCCCGCCGCGATGGAAGATCAGCGAGACGTCGCAGTTGGGGCAGCTCCAGTGGTGCCCGCAGGAGCGACACGTGAGCCAGGGCGCGAAGCCGCGGCGGTTGATCATCACGATCGCCTTGGCGCCGGCGGCACGCACCCGCTCGAGGGCGTCCCACGTCTTTCCGTGGAGCGGCCCGGTGCGGGGGCCGGCCGCCCGCATGTCGAGGACCCTGACCGGCGGCAGGCGGCGGCCGTCGACCCTGCGCGGCAGCTCCAGACGGGGAAGCGCCAGCCACGACTCCGGCCGCGGCGTCGCGGTGCCAGCGAGCAGGACGGCGCCGCTGGTCTCGGCGCGATGCTCGGCGACCGCGCGGGCATCGTAGGTCGGGTCGCCCTCCTGCTTGTAGGCGGGGTCGTGCTCCTCGTCGACGACGATCAGGCCGAGGTCGCGGACGGGCGCGAAGACCGCGGAGCGGGGGCCGACGCAGACGCTCGCCTCGCCGTCGCGGAGCCGCCGCCACTCGTCGTAGCGCTCGCCGGCGGAGAGGGCGGAGTGGAGCACCGCGAAGCGGTCGCCGAGACGAGCCCGGAAGCGGGAGACCGCCTGCGGCGCGAGGCCGATCTCGGGCACCAGCACGATCGCGCCGCGGCCGCGCTCCAGCGCCGCCTCCACCGCGGCCAGGTAGACCTCGGTCTTGCCCGAGCCGGTGACGCCGTGGAGCAGGTGGCGGCGGGAGGCGCCCGCGTCCCCGTCGAGGGCGGCGACGATCGCGCCGACCGCCGCGCGCTGCTCGGGCAGCAGGCGCGGCCGCTCGGCGGGAGCGGCGAGCTCCGGCCCGCCCGGCGCCCGGCGGCGCCGCGCGCTGCGGGTGGCGATCAGTCCCCGCCGCTCGAGCCGGCGCAGCGTGTCGCGGTCGCAGGA
>JBLNAC010000296.1:0-3963 GCA_050259155.1 Syntrophothermus sp. | reverse complement strand
GGTGCCGGCCGAAGATCGTCCGCGTCGTCAGCAGCTGGAAGCCGACGACGAAGGCGAAGAGGATGATCAGCGCCAGCGGCAGCCCGCGGTCGGAGTTGAGGATCGCGATCGCGCCCACCGTCACCGCGGCCATCACCCCAATCCGGATCAGCAGCAGCGCCAGGGGCTCGGTGGTCACCCCGGCGGCGGCACGGCGGCGGAAACCGGCGAAGGTCGCGACCGTGTAGACGGCGATCACCAGCGCGGCGAAGATCCAGCCGACGGCATCGCTGTAGAAGGTGTTGGCGAGATCGGTGATCGACGAGTTGCTGAGGTTGACGGTGCCGGTGTTGCCGACCACCTTCAGCAGCGCTCCCTGCCAGACCAGCGACCCGGCAAGGGTGACGACGAAGGAGGGAATCGTGAAGCGCGTGAACAGTGCGCCCTGCGCGAGGCCGATCAGGGCGCCGGTGAGGACGCCGGCGGCGATCGCGGGGATCGCCGGCACGCCGCTCTTTACGTTGAGCACCGCCATCACCGCCGCGGCGAAGCCGCTGACCGCGCCGACCGATAGGTCGATCTCCCCGATCAGCAGGACCATCACGACGCCGACCGAGATCAGGCCCACCGCGGTGATCTGGAGGAACAGATTCGTGAGGTTGGTCGCACTGAGGAAGCGGTCGTTCTGCGACTCGAAGATGATCCAGATCACCGCGATCGAGAGGATCACCCGCAGCGAGGCGAGGTCCCCCTGCAGGAAGCGACGCAGCAGGTCTCGCGCCGACGTGCGCTCCGCCGGGGCGTCCTCGGGCGCGGCGAAGTCGGGGGCCCCGATCCTCACGGCTGCCGCCTCTGTTCCTCGGTGTTCACCCCGGCCCCGGTGATCGCCGCGACGATCTTCTCCTCGCTGGTCTCCCCGGCGGCGTAGACGCCGGCGTTGCGGCCCAGCCGCAGGACGAAGATCCGGTCGGCGACCTCGAAGACGTTGGCGAGGTTGTGGCTGATCAGGATCACGCCCAGGTTTCGCTCGCGCAGGCGCCTGATCAGCTCCAGGACCTGTTTGGTCTGGGGCACGCCGAGGGCCGCGGTCGGCTCGTCGAGGATCACGACCTTGGGCTCGCCGAGGAGCGAGCGGGCGACGGCCACCTGCTGGCGCTGGCCGCCGGAGAGCGTCCCCACCTCGGAGCGGACGCTGGGGATCGTCACCGAGAGCTGGTCGAGCAGCTGGTGCGAGCGGTGCTCCATCTCGATCTCGTCGAGCACCCGGGCGGTGTGGCCCGCGCCCCCGAGCATCGTCTCCTGCCCGAGGAAGAGGTTGGCGACCACGTCGAGGTTGTCGCACAGCGCAAGGTCCTGGTAGACGGTCGCGATGCCCAGCTCGGTGGACGAGTTCGGGCCGGTGATCTTCACCGGCCGCCCTTCGAAGAAGAACTCGCCGGCGTCGATCGAGTAGATGCCGGCGATCGCCTTGATCAGCGTCGACTTGCCGGCGCCGTTGTCGCCGACGAGGGCTACGACCTCACCACGGTGCACCTCGAAGTCGACGCCGTCGAGTGCCTGAACCGGACCGAAGCTCTTGGTGATCCCCTTCGTCGAGAGGATCGCGCCGTCCCCGTTCATCCCTCTCCTTGGCCGACGACTCGGGACGGGCCGCACTCTAGCGGCCCGTCCCGATGGCAATCGGCTATTCGATGCCTACTTCTTCGCACGCCTTCTTGTAGGGCGGCGTGCAGATTTCCGAAGCCGACCAGAATTCGTCGGCGACGACGGTTTCGTTGATGTTGTCCTTCTTGACCGCGACCGGTTCGAGCAGGACCGACGGCACTTCTTCGGCTTCGTTGTCGGTCTTGCCGTTGACGAGGCCGGATGGGACTTCTTCGCCCTGGGCGAGGGCGACCGCGATTTCGGCCGCCGCGTAGGCCTCCGGCTTGATCGCCTTGTAGACGGTCATGAACTGTTCTTCGGCGAGGATCCGCTGGATCGCTTCGAGTTCGGCGTCCTGGCCGGTCGTCGGCTTCGATTTCGGTTCGATGCCGGCGCCCTTCATCGCCGCGATCGCACCGCCGGCGGTCCCGTCGTTGGCGGCGTAGACGGCGGCGAAGCCGTTCTTGCCGAGCGCGGTGATCGCCTGTTCCATCTCGTTCTGGGCCTGGTCGGGGCTCCAGTCAGGCGTGTCGTATTCCTTCGCGACCTGCACGCCGTTCTTTTTGAACACCTTCTGCGCGCCGGCCTTGAACTGGCCTGCGTTGGGGTCGGTCGGCGAGCCGTTGATCATCACGATCGGGCCCTTCGGGCTGCCTTCTTCTTTCAGCTTTTCCGACAGCGCTTCGGCCTGCAGTTCGCCGACCCTTTCATTGTCGAAGGAGATGTAGTAGTTGATCGGCACGCCGAGGATCAGGCGGTCGTAGCTGACGACCGGGATCCCTTCCTGTTCGGCTTTGGTGACGATCGAGCCGACGGCGGTCGCGTCGACCGGGTCGAGGACGAGGACGTTCGCGCCCTGGGTGATCGCCGCTTCACCCTGGCTCTGCTGTTCGCTCGTGCTCTGGTTCGCGTTGCTGTAGATGATTTCGCATTCCGGGCACAGCTCTTCGACTTTTTCTTCGAATTCAGGCCGGTCGTGGGCTTCGTAGCGGCTGGTCTTCGACTCCGGCAGGAGAAGGGCGATCTTGCCTCCGCCGCCTCCGCCGCCTCCGCCTTCTTCGCTGCTGGTGCCGCCGCCACCGCCGCACGCCACGGCGACGACGCCGATCACCGTCACCGAGAAGACGGCGAGGGCGATTCGCTGGAAAAACCTCAGGTTTGGCATCAACTCCTCCTCCTTGTTAGCCCCCTGCCAGTGCCCGTTCGGGCGATTACCGATCTCAACCTACACCCCGCGCCTGCGGCGAAAAGTAGGTGTTTCCACACTCGACGGGTGAATCTGTACTGAGCGGTGGAGCGCAGCCGCTCCTTTCCTGCCTAGGCGGCGAACCGCTCGCGGCGCCGGCCGGAGCTGCGGGGCTTCGCGGGCTCGAGCAGCCCGGCGAGGAAGCGGCCCGTGTAGGAGCCCGCGACCGCCGCGACCTCCTCGGGGGTGCCGGTGGCGACGACCGTGCCCCCGTCTTCGCCGCCCTCGGGACCGAGGTCGATGAGGCGGTCGGCCGTCTTGATCACGTCGAGGTTGTGCTCGATCACCACGACCGTGTTGCCGGCGTCGACGAGGCGGCCGAGCACGTCGAGGAGGCGCTGGACGTCGGCGAAGTGAAGCCCGGTCGTCGGCTCGTCGAGGATGTAGAGGGTGTCGCCGGTGGCGACCTTCGAGAGCTCGGTCGCGAGCTTGATCCGCTGCGCCTCGCCGCCGGAGAGGGTCGTCGCCGGCTGGCCGAGGCGGATGTAGTCGAGACCGACGTCGTGCAGGGTGCGCAGGCGGCGGGCGATCTTCGGCACGTTCTCGAAGAACTGGACCGCCTCCTCGACCGACATCTCGAGCACGTCGGCGATGTTCTTGCCCTTGAAGCGGACCTCCAGCGTCTCGCGGTTGTAGCGCTTGCCGTGGCACTGCTCGCAGGGGACGTAGACGTCGGGCAGGAAGTGCATCTCGATCTTGATCTGGCCGTCGCCCTTGCAGACCTCGCAGCGGCCGCCCTTGACGTTGAAGCTGAAGCGGCCGGGCTTGTAGCCGCGGGCCCTCGCCTCCTGCGTCTGCGTGAAGAGCTGGCGGATGTGATCGAAGACGCCGGTGTAGGTGGCGGGGTTGGACCGCGGGGTGCGCCCGATCGGCGACTGGTCGATGTTGATGATCTTGTCGATCTGGGAGAGGCCGTCGATCCCGTCGTGGGCTCCCGGCCGCAGCTTCGCCTGGTGCAAGCGGTTCGCGACCGCGTGGTGGAGGGTCTCGTTGACCAGGGTCGACTTGCCCGAGCCGGAGACGCCGGTGACGCAGCAGAAGACCCCGATCGGGATCGCGACCTCGACGTCCTTGAGGTTGTGTTCGCGGGCGCC
>JBLNAC010000295.1:0-4208 GCA_050259155.1 Syntrophothermus sp. | reverse complement strand
GGGAGGCCCGGCTCTCGCCGTTCCGCAAGGGGTCGGAGCTGGGCGAGGAGGAGGTCGGGCGCCTGCATGCCGCGCTGCACGTCCTCGGCGACGCGATCGACCGCTACGAGGAGACGATCGGCGCGGAGGTGCCCGACAAGATCCCGATGCCGCTGCGCGTGCACCGGCGAGAGGGCGAGCCGTGCCCGCGCTGCGGAGCCACGATCGAGGCGGTCTACTTCGCCGAGCACCAGACCAACTACTGCCCGGCCGAGCAGACCGGCGGCCGCGTCCTCAAGGACCGCCGGCTCTCGAGGCTCCTCAAGTAGCGCCGCCCGGCTCGAGCAGCAGCGAGAAGTCGAGGTTGGGCGCCGAGTGGGTGAGGGCGCCGACCGAGACGAAGTCGACGCCCGTCTCGGCGATCGCGCGGACGCTCTCGAGGGTGACGCCGCCCGAAGCCTCGAGCGAGGCCCCGGAGCCGCCGGCCGCGTGCTCGTCACGAAGCGCCACCGCGCCGCGCATCTCCTCGAGGCCCATGTTGTCGAGCAGGAGGCGGTCGGCGCCGGTGCCGAGCGCGTACGCGGCTTCTTCGAGATCGCGCACCTCGATCTCCACCGCGAGGTCGGGCCTGGCGGCACGGGCCGCGTGCACCGCCTTGGCGACGCCGCCGGCGAGGGCGATGTGGTTCTCCTTGATCAGGATCGCGTCGTAGAGGCCCATCCGGTGGTTGACACCGCCCCCCGCCGCGACCGCGGCCTTCTCCAGGCTGCGCAGGCAGGGGGTCGTCTTGCGCGTGTCGAGGATCTTCGCCCCGGTCCCGCGGACCGCCTCTACGAAACGCGCCGTGAGGGTCGCGATGCCGGACAGGTGGCCGAGGAAGTTCAGAGCGGTGCGCTCGGCCGCCAGCAGCGCGCGGGCCCCGCCGGCGGCGAAGACGACCTCGGCGGGAACGTCCTCGCGCCACTGACCCTCGACGACGAGGTTCTCGACGGTCTCGACGCCGCACTGCCGCATCGTCTCCGCGACCACCGCGAGGCCGCTGACGACGCCCGGGGCTTTCTGCACGATCCGCGCCCGCGCCCGCGCCTCCGCGGGCACCGTGGCCTCGGCGGTGACGTCCCCGGTGCCGAGGTCCTCGGCCAGCGCCCGCGCCACGAGGTCGCGCACCGATTCGTCGGCCACAGCCATCGCGCCAGACTATTCCGCGGCATCTGCGGCTGCATTCCCCGGCCCCGCTCACGGAAATTCAGCCCTCGATCTCACGGGAAGGCGCGGAGGCGCGTTTAATCACCGAGGTGACCGACCTGCCCCCCTTCCAGCGGCTTCTCGACGATCACGCCGACGAGGTGATGGGGGTGCTGCGCGGGGCGGTCGGGGCCCAGGCCGCGGAGGACTGCTTCCAGGAGACCTTCATCTCCGCGCTGCGTGCCTATCCGCTCCTGCGGAGCGACCGCAACCTCCGCGGCTGGCTGATCACGATCGCGCACCGCAAGGCGATCGACCATCACCGCGCCCGCGGCCGCCAGCCGCTGCCGGTGGCCGAGGTCGCCGAGGGGGCGAGCTGGGATCCCGAGCCCGGCGAAGGCGTCTGGTCGGCGGTCCGAGCGCTGCCGCCGAAGCAACGGGCCGCGGTCACCCTCCGCTACGCGAGCGACCTCCCCCACGCCGAGATCGCGGCGGCGCTCGGCTGCACGCCCGAGGCGGCGCGGCGAAGCCTCCACGAGGGGATCAAGCGACTTCGAAAGGAGCTGACATGAAGCACGCGACCATCGACCGCCTCGCAGAGCGGGCCGCCGCCGAGGGCCTGCTCGACGTCGCCTACGCCCGCGCCGACTCGCCTTTCGGCCCGCTCCTGCTGGCGCGGACCCCGCGCGGGCTGGTGCGCGTCGGCCTGCCGAACCAGGACCCCGACCAGCTCCTCTCCGACCTCGCCCGTCGCGTCTCCCCGCGCGTGCTGGAGGCGCCGGCGGCGCTCGACGAGGAGCGACGCGAGCTCGATCTCTACTTCGAGGGCCGGCTGGAGCGGTTCGCGCTGCCCCTCGACTGGCGCCTGAGCGAGGGCTTCCGGCTGCGCGTCCTGCGCCAGATCGCACGGATCCCCTACGGGCAGACGCGCAGCTACGCGGAGATGGCCAGCGGGGCGGGCAACGAGCGAGCGGTCCGCGCGGCGGGCACGGCCTGCGGGCGCAACCCGCTTCCCCTCGTGGTCCCCTGCCACCGCGTGCTGCGCAGCGGCGGCGGGCTCGGCGGCTACGGCGGCGGGCTCGAGATGAAGCGGGAACTGCTGCGGCTCGAGGGCGCGCTCGACAGCCCGCGCGGCTGAGCCGTCAGGAAACGGCCGAGGCGAGCCAGGCAGCGGCGTCGGCGAGGTGGGCCGGGTCAATCTGGTGGCCGACGTCCGACTCCCGATAGGTGACCTCGAGGCCGCCGGCCTCGAGCAGGTCGCGGGCACGGCGGGCGAAGCCGACCTCCATCACCGGGTCGCGGCGCCCATGGGCGACGAAGGCGAGCGTGGCCTGCCGGTCGGCGAGGCTCGGCTCCCATCCATCGACGGTGGGCACGAAGCCGCTGAAGGCGAGGATGCCCGCGACCGGCGGGCGGGCGCCGTCGAGCCCCATCGCGTAGCTCATCACCGAGCCCATCGAGAAGCCGCCGAGCACGGTTCGCTCCGGGCCCACGCCCGTCTCGGCCCAGAGCTCGTCGTGTAGCTCGGAGAGCGCGGCGCGCGCGGCATGAAAGGTCGTCGGGTCGGGGAAGCCGACCCGGGGAACCAGGTACCAGTGGTGACCGGGCGAGCCCTGCAGGGTCAGCGGCGCGCGCGGCGTCACGATCCGCAGCCGCCGCCCGGGGTCGAGGCGGTCGGCGAGGCCGAGCAGGTCGGTCTCGTCCGTGCCGCGGCCGTGGTGGAGGACGAGCAGGCCCTCGGGCTCGGCCGCCGGCTGGCGTTCCAGGTGAAGGAGCGCCGCCAAATCAGCTGGCCGACGCCGCGGCGGTCTTGTTCAGGTAGTCGCGGACGAACTCGTCGAGGTCGCCGTCGAGCACCCGCTGCACATCGCCGACCTCATGCTCCGTGCGATGGTCCTTGACCATCGTGTAGGGGTGCAGGACGTAGCTGCGGATCTGGGAGCCCCAGGCCACGTCTTTGACCTCGCCGCGCTGCCTGGCGAGCTCTTCGGCCCGTTTGCGCTCCTCGAGCTCGATCAGCTTCGAGCGCAGCAGCTGCATCGCCACCGCCTTGTTCTGGGTCTGGGAGCGCTCGTTCTGGCACTGCACCACGACCCCCGTCGGCAGGTGGGTGATCCGCACCGCGGAGTCCGTCTTGTTGACGTGCTGGCCGCCGGCTCCCGAGGCGCGGTAGGTGTCGACCCGGATGTCGGCGTCGTCGATCTCGACCTCGACCGCGTCGTCGACGACGGGGGCGACGTCGACCTGGGCGAAGCTCGTGTGGCGGCGGGCGGAGGAGTCGAACGGCGAGATGCGGACCAGGCGGTGGACGCCGCGCTCAGCGGCGAACAGCCCGTAGGCGTTCTCCCCCCGCGCGATGAACGTCGCCGACTTCAGCCCCGCCTCCTCCCCCGGCGAGGCCTCGACCATCTCCACCTCGAAGCCCCGTCGCTCGGACCAGCGGAGGTACATGCGCAGCAGGATCTCGGCCCAGTCCTGGGAGTCCGTCCCGCCCGCCCCGGCGTGCACCGTGACGACCGCGTCGCCGGCGTCGTAGGCGCCGCTGAACAGCCGCGCCTCTTCGAGCTCGGCCAGCCTGCCCTCGACGTCGCTCAGCTGGGAGCCGAGCTCGGCCTCGAGCTCCTCGTCCTCGGCCGCCATCTCGGCCAGGTCACCGAGGTCGGCGACGTCGGCCTCCAGCCCGCGAAAGGTCCCGAGCTTGCGCTGGGCGCGGGCATGCGCCGCCGAGGTGCGCGCAGCCGCGTCCTGGTCGTCCCAGAACCCGGGCTGCCCCATCTCCTCCTCCAGGCGACTCGCCTCGGCTTCCAGCGAGGACGGGTCAAAGATAGTCCGAGAGCAGGGACAGCTGCTCGCGGACTGCGGCGAGGCGGGACGCGATCGATTCGGTCTGGGCGTCGGCCATATCCGAAGGTTACCCGGGAGCGCCGCCGGCTCCGGCCTGCCGGCGCCAGTGCGCGTGGAACCCCCTCAGCGCCGCGGCCCGGTCGTCGTGGGACCGCCAGCTCAGCACCCGGCGTCCCCGCAGCTCGAACTCCCAGGCCATC
>JBLNAC010000294.1:0-4873 GCA_050259155.1 Syntrophothermus sp. | reverse complement strand
AGGTCGAGGCCGTCTGCCGCTTCGTCGAAGCGACCGGGAGGCGCGCCGCGATCGGCAGCCTCGCCGACGCGGCTCGCGTCGTCGCCGGGGAGGCCGGCACGCAGGTCGTCGCCGCGGCGGGCGCCGGGCCGGCCGGGGCCGTCGGCACAGACGCCGGGCCGGCCGCCCCGGAGCGCCGGTCGGCGCTCAGGCGGTAGCGATCACGAGCGGCCGGGGGGCGAGCCGGGCGACCGCGGCCGCGGTGGTCCCGGAGCGCATCCGGGGGGCGCCGCCGAACCTGGACCGCGAGCCGAGCACCAGCAGGTCGGCATCCATCGCCGCCTCGGCGAGCCGCAGGTCGGCGGGCCCCCGCAGCAGCCGCGACTCGACGGAAAGGCGCGGGCTCGCGGCGGAGACCGAGCGCTCGAGGCGGCGGCGCAGGCGCTGCTCCTCGGAGCCGGCTTCGGCCTCGTCGACGGCGACGATCGTCAGCGCCGCGCCGAGTCCCACCGCCAGCCGTTCGCCCAGCGCGAGCGCGCGCGCGCCTTCGCGGCTGCCGTCGTGGCCGACGGCGATCCGGCCGAGCGGGACCGCGACCTCGGCGAGGCCGAGAGGGGCGAGCGCCAGCGCCGCGGGTGCCTCGGGGTGGAGGACCTGGCTGACGATCAGGTCGGCTTCTTCGGCGACGGTGTCGTCCAGGGTCATTTCGGCGCCCGTCCCCGCGCAGAGAGCTTCCGCCAGGGCCATGGCATCCGGCGCCGCCGGACGCCCCGCGAGGTCGACGAGAACACGCTTCATCGCGGCAAGCTAGGCGGCGGCAGGCGGCGGCGGCATCCGTGCTTCGCCACATCGCTGGCACGGGCTCACCGCGATCGCCCCACTCGGCGCCGGACGAGCCAGCGGCGCAGCTCGTCCGCACCCCAGACGATGAACGGGAACGGCGCCACCAGCACCAGGTCCTCCAGCGGCAGCGCCGCGGTGCCCAGCAGGCCCTGGCAGAAGGGGACGTAGATCAGGAATCCGGCCAGCGCCAGCTCGAAGGCGATCCCCCACAGCAGCAGGCGGTTGCTGAAGACGCCGACGTCCAGCAGCGATGCCCGCTCGGTGCGCGCGGCAAACGCGGTCCCCACCTGGCAGGCGACCATGCTGAGGAACGTCATCGTGGTCGCCTGGGTGTAGGCGTGGTGCAGCGGCGAGCCTTCGCCTGTCTCGTCGCCGGGGCTCCAGCCCGCGCGCGCGAGGACGTAGAAGAAGGCGCCGATGCCAAGGGCGGCGGAGATCAGGCCGAGGAAGAGCCAGGCGCGGGCCAGCAGCCCCCTGGTAATCAGCCTCTGCGACCGGGCTCGCGGCGCTCGCTCCATGATCCCGGGCTCGGCCCGCTCGCGGCCCAGAGCCAGCGCCGGCAGCGTCTCGGTCCCGACGTCGAAGGCGAGCAGCTGCAGCACGGTGAGCGGCAGCGGGATGGCGCCGCCGCCGAGGCCGAAGACCAGGAAGGGGGCCACCTCGGGCGTCGTGTGGGCGAAGATGTAGAGGATGAACTTGCGGACGTTGTCGTAGGTCCGCCGCCCGGCTTCGACGGCGCGGACGATCGTCGCGAAGTTGTCGTCGGTCAGCACGATCGTCGCCGCCTCGCGGGCCACGTCGGTGCCCGAGCGGCCCATCGCCACCCCGATGTCGGCGGCCCGCAGCGCGGGCGCGTCGTTCACCCCGTCGCCGGTCATCGCGACGACGTGGCCCTGGCCGCGCAGGGCGTCGGCGATGCGAAGCTTGGCCTCCGGGGTGGAGCGGGCGAAGACCAGCTCGCCGCCGCCGCGCAGCGCCGCGTCCAGCTCGGCGTCGCTCATCGCCTCCAGCTCGTCCTCGGCGATCGCCCGCGCCTGGCCGCGGGCGATGCCGATCCGGCGGGCGATCGCGACCGCGGTGCGGGGGTGGTCGCCGGTCACGACGATGATCCGGATCCCGGCCGCGTGACAGCGCTCGACGGCCGCCGCGGCCTGCCGCCGCGGCGGGTCGTACATCGCGACCAGCCCGAGCAGGGTGAGATCGCGTTCGGCCTCCTCGCGCGAGGCGGGAACGGAGTCGGCGGACCGGCGCGAGACGGCGAGCACGCGGAGGCCGCGGTCGGCGTAGGCGTCGACCGCGGCGCGCACGTCGGCCAGGCGCTCTTCGTCCAGCGGCGCCTCGGCCCCGTCGCCGACGGCGAGCCGGCCACAGATCTCGAGCACCGCCTCCGGCGCCCCCTTGACGTCGACCCAGAGGCGCTCGCCCTCGGCGTCGACCGTCGCCATCCGCTTCAGCGTCGGGTCGAAGCGGAACTCCGCTCGTCGCCAGGCCTCGGCGGGCTCGTCGGCCCCGAGCGCCAGCGCCGCCGCCATCATCGCCGTCTCGGTCGGGTCGCCCGTCAGCTCGCCGTCCTCGCCGCGGCTGGCGTTGTTGCAGGCGGCCATCGCCCGCGCCAGGGTCAGCAGCCCGCCGTCGCCGGCCGAGGCGGGCGGGACGCCCTGCTCGATCTCGAGCCCGCCCTCGGACGTCCAGATCGAGGTCACCCGCATCCTGTTCTCGGTCAGGGTCCCGGTCTTGTCGGTGCAGATCACGTCGGTCGAGCCGAGCGTCTCGACCGCGCTGAGCCGCTTGACGAGGGCGCCGCGCCGCGCCAGCGCGGCCACTCCCATCGCCAGCGAGAGCGTGATCACCGGCAGCAGCCCCTCGGGGACGTTGCCGACGATCAGCCCGATCGCGAAGACCACCGCGTCGTAGATCGCCAGCCCGGCGCCGAGCGTCGCCAGCGGGATGAAGGCGATGCCCATCGCGACCGCCACGCCGGCGATCAGCCATGCCACCCGGCGGACCTCGTGCTCGAGCGGGCTCTCCTCTGCGGAGACCCTCTGGGAGAGCGCGGCGATGCGGCCCAGCTCGGTCCCCATCCCAGTCGCGTAGACGAGCGCCTGGGCTTCGCCGCCGGTGCAGGTCGTGCCGCTGAAGACGAGCTCCCGGGCTGCCAGGAGCGGCACCCCCCGCTCCGCGGGTCCCGCCGCCCTTGAGACCGGCTCCGACTCGCCCGTCAGCGTCGAAAGGTCGACCTCGAGCGCCCCGGAGACGAGGTGCGCGTCGGCCGAGATCCGGTCGCCCTCGGCGATCACCAGGAGGTCGCCCGGCACGAGCTCGGCGGCCTCGATGGCGGCGCGGCGGCCGTCGCGGACCACCGTCGCCCGCGGCGGCAGGTATTCCTGGAGCGCCTCGACCGCGCGCTCCGCCTGCCTCTCCTGGAAGAAGGCGAAGGCGGCGTTGAGGACGATCACGATCACCACCGCGATCGCGACCGGGACGATCCCGGCGATCGCGGCCAGCGCCGCCGCCGCCCAGAGCAGCAGCGCCAGCGGATGGGTGAGCTGGCGCAGCAGCTGCGCCGGCCACCGCCGCCCGCCCCGGCGTTCGAGCTGGTTGGGGCCGTAGGCGAGCAGCCGTCGCTCGGCCTCGCGCGGGCTGAGCCCCTGCCGCGAGCTGCGCAGGTCCCGGAGCAGGAGGTCGACGCGCTCCTCGGGGTCGAATCGTGGCATCGGTTCGGTCAGGGCCCGATCATCATCCCCACCCGCGCAGGCGACATCCGGGGCGAGCACCACGCGATGCTGCGGGGGAGGTCGGCGCCCCCCGGGACGCTACGCTGCGCCGGTGAGCGAGAGCGACCCCGACATCGCGGTCGCCCTGGTCGACGACCATGCCGTCGTCCGCGGCGCCCTGCGGGCTCTGCTCGAAGGGCAGGAGGGGATGCGCGTGGTCGGGGAGGGCGGCGACCTCGCGGCGGCGCGCGAGCTGGTCGGCGGGGAGGACGCCCCGGACGTGCTCGTCCTCGACGTCAACCTTCCCGACGGCCTCGGCAGCGAGGCGGTGGGCGAGCTGCGCGAGCTGGCGCCCGCGACACAGATCGTGCTGCTGACGATGGAGCGGGAGGTCGGGCTGGCGCGGGGAGCGCTGGACGCGGGGGCCCTCGGCTACCTGTTCAAGGACGCGGCCCACCTCGAGCTGGTCGAAGCGGTGCGCGCCGCCGCCGCCGGAGACCGGTGGGTGTCGGGCGCGGTGGAGGCGGGGCTCGCCAGGGGCGTCGAGGAGGCGGAGCGCCAGGCGCTCTCCCCGCGCGAGACCGAGGTCCTGCGGTTGATGGCGCTCGGGTACACGAACCGCGAGATCGGCGAGCAGCTCTCGCTCAGCGTCCGTACGGTCGAGACGCACCGGGCGCACATCCAGCAGAAGCTGGGCCTGAGCAGCCGGCCCGAGCTGACCCGCTACGCGCTCGCGAACCGGCTGATCGACGCCTGAGCCGCCGCCCCGCCGCCCCGCTGCCGCTAGCCCCCGCCCGCCAGCAGCGAGCGCCCGTACTGCGGATAGGTGCCACGGTATCCGCGCGCGCGCGCCAGCGGCCGCAGCGCCCCGAAGAGCAGCGTCTGCACGGCGGCCGGCGGGCGTCGCAGGATCATGACGTCGCGGAACTCCGTCGCGAACATCGCCAGCTGCAGCGGGTCGGGAAGGCCCTTGGCGTTGGTGTGGCCGTCGCGGGCGAGGCCGAACAGCGTCTCGATCATCAGCAGGAACCGGGTGCCGTCGGAGACCCAGGCCCGCGCGACCGCCTCCTCCTCGCCGCCGTTCCACCAATAGTGCCAGTGTCCGCGGGGGATCTCGACCACGTCGCCGGGACCGGCGAGTGACTCCGAGCCGTCGAGCCGGAAGCCGATCTGTCCCGATCTGACGGTGAAGCGCTCGTCGAGGTGCGGATGGACGTGCTCCCCTGCGACCGCGCCCCCGGGCTGCACGAACAGGTCGGCTTCGAGCGACCGGTCGTCACCCTCCCAGGGTGCCTTGATCAGCTCGCCCCGCTCGCCCGTGCGGGGATTCTCGAGGA
>JBLNAC010000293.1:0-7477 GCA_050259155.1 Syntrophothermus sp. | reverse complement strand
GGCAGGAATCCGCCAAGATGCCTGAGTTTCCGTCGAGTTGATCGCGCGCAGTTGCGCGCCACTCGGCCCCTGGATCAGGCGTGTTCAGGCGGGTCCCAGCGGGTCGTTACTTGGCTCTAGGCTGGCATTTGTGCCCGTGGCATCGATCACCCAGATCTACGAGGGGACGAACGAGATCCAGCGGGTCGTGATCGCCCGCGCGATGCGCTGAGACGGGGGCGGCCCGGCCGCGCCCGAAGCCGGCCCCGTCCGCGGGCGGAGGCGTCAGCCCGAGGACTCCGCGGCCACCGGGTGGCAGTCGGCCTCGCGGCCCGGCCGCAGCGGCGGGGCCTCGACCCCGCAGGAGAAGTCCTCGGCGAGGGCCGCGGGGGTGTCGCCGCCGGGCTCGGCCTCGGCATGGAGGACGGCGGCGCCGATCGTCAGCCAGGCGAGGAGGCCGCCGAGCGCGGCGAGCGCCGCGCAGATCGCCATCGCGGCGTGGAACCCCGACGTCATCTCCCCCGGGTCGTAGAAGGCGTCGCCCGCGATCCCCGCGGCGACCGGGAGGACGGCGACGGCGAGCAGGCCGCCGACGCGCGCGACCGCGTTGTTGACGCCGGAGGCGATGCCGGAGTGCCGGGCGTCGGCGGCGGCGAGGACCGTCGCGGTCACCGGCGCGACGACGAGGGTCAGTCCCAGCCCGAAGACGACGATCGCCGGCAGGATCCCGGTCAGGTAGGAGGCGCCGGGCTCGATCGTCGTCATCAGCAGGAGCCCGGCCGCGATCACCAGCGGCCCCACGGTCAGCGGCAGCCGCGGCCCGATCCGCTGGGCGAGAGCGCCGGAGCGCGCGGAGAGCGCGAGCATGATCAGGGTCACCGGCAGCGTCGCGGCGCCGGCCTCGACCGGCGTGTACCCCATCGAGATCTGGAGGAAGGCGACGAGCAGGAAGAAGACGCCGCCGAGGGCCGCGTAGACGACGAAGGTCACGGCGTTGGCGGCGCTGAACTGGCGCGAGGAGAAGATCTCCAGCGGCAGCATCGGGCTCGGGGCGCGCCGCTCGATCCAGAGGAAGCCGCCGAGGGCGAGGACGCCGCCGAGGGCGGCGGCGACCACGGCGGGCGAGGGGCCCTGTCCCGCCGCTTCGATCAGCGCGTAGGTCGTGCCGCCGAGCCCGATCGCGGCGAGGAGGGCGCCGCGGGCGTCGATCGGCCCCCGTGCCCGCGGGTCGCGGCTCTCTGGCACGTGCCGGTTCGCGGCCCAGGCGACGAGGACGCCGATCGGGAGGTTGATGAGGAAGATCGCGCGCCAGGAGACGGCGCCGACCAGGTAGCCCCCGAGCAGCGGCCCGAGCGCGGTGGCGACCCCGGCGAGCCCCGACCAGGCGCCGATCGCGCGCGCGCGGTCCGCGGGCCGGAAGCTGGCCTCGATGATCGCCAGGCTGCCCGGGGTGAGCAGCGCGCCGCCCACTCCCTGCAGCATGCGCGCGCCGACCAGGAAGCCGGCGCCCGGCGCGATCGCGCAGAGCAGGGAGGCGAGGGTGAAGAGCCAGACCCCGGCGACGAACACGCGGCGGCGGCCGAAGCGGTCGCCCAGCGAGCCGCCGAGCAGGATCAGCGAGGCGAGCGTCAGCAGGTAGCCGTTGAGGACCCACTGCAGGGCGCCGGCGCCGGCGCCGAAGTCCTCGCCGATCCGCGGCAGGGCGACGGTGACGACCGTCCCGTCGAGAAAGGCCATCCCCGAGCCTCCGACCGCGACCGCGAGCAGCCAGCGTCCTGCTTCGCTCTCGAGGGCGACCCCGGTCGCGGCCTCCCGGGGCATGCCGGCGACGGCGGCGCCCGCTGCGGGCCCCCGCGCCATCCTCAGCGCGCGATCGCGATGTTGAAGTCGGGGGTTTCGAGGACCCCGTAGAGGCGCACCCAGAGCGTCACGTACATCTCGAGCCCACGGGCGGCAGTGAGGTCGCCGAGGTCGAGGATCGACGCCGAAGGCCAGCCGATCGCCTCCAGCAGGGCCCGGACCTGCGCCTTCGCCGCCGCGTCCTCGCCGCAGACGAAGATCGAGTGCTCGCCGCGGACCCGGCCGGGGTCGACCATCACCGACGAGTTGACGGTGTTGAGCGACTTGACCACCCGGGTCTCCGGGAACGCCGCCTGGATCTGCTCGGCGAGGCTGGTGTCGTTGCAGACCGAGAGCGTCGGCGGGAAGCCGGCCGAGAAGTCGAGCGGATTGGCGACGTCGACCAGGGTCTTGCCGGCGAGGCTCTCCGCCCCGGCGGCCTCGAGCGCCGCCAGCGAGGCGGCGCCGGCGGTGCAGTTGAAGACCAGCTCGGAGGCCGCCGCCGCTTCGGCGAACGTGCCGCCCGCGGCGCCCTCGCCGGCGCCCGCGAGCCACTCGCCGAGCGCCTCGCCCTCGGCGCTGCGCGAGCCCATCGTCACCTGGTGCCCCAGCTCCAGGAGCCGATCCGCGATCGCGCGTCCGACGCCTCCCGTCCCCAGCACTGCGACCCTCATCCTCAGCCTCCTTCTCCGGTTTGCCCGTCGGTCAGGCTAGCGACCCGGGCTTCCCGGCTTCAGCCGCCCAGCTCGGGGGGCATAGCCCTCGGGCCGTCGGGATACAGGGCCGCCAGCTGCTCCTCCGTCATCTCCAGCGTGTTGGCGAATTCAGGCGGGGCGCCGACGACGAGCCAGAGCTGATCGGCGTCGCCGTCGTTGAAGGCCTGCCGTACCGACTCGGGCTCGACCAGCAGGGCATCGAGCGGCCCCAGCTCGAGCAGCTCGTCGTCGACCCTGATCCTGCCGCGACCCTCGAGCAGGATGTAGAGCTCCTCCTGGATGCCGTGGCGGTGCCTGGTCGAGGCCTGACCCGGGCGCAGGCGCCACAGCCGCGCGCCCAGCGAGCTCGCCCCGAGCTGCCGGGCGAGGTCGGTGTTGAGGACCGACATCTGATTCGACGGCCTCCAGTGGGCGTCACCGGCTCTGAGGACCCGGAATGCCATCGGCGCTCAGGCGCCGCCGGCCGGGGCCGCGGCGGGGCTGGGAGCGGCGGCGGCCCGGTCTTCGGCTTCGTAGCTCGCCAGCAGGCGCTGTTCGTCCTCGAGCTTCGGGAAGCGGGTGAAGACCAGGACCGCGCCGATCAGGACCGCGACGATGCCCGCCGTGTAGGCCCACTGGTCGCCCTGCAGGAAGGCGGTCTTGGCGGCGGCGACGATCTGTTCCGTGTAGCGGGGATACTGGCTGGCGGAGTCCGCGGCGCTGGAGAAGGACTTGGTCAGTTCGCTTTCGACGGTTTCGTTGATCCGGGCCTGGTTGGGGGAGCCGGCCAGCGCTTCGCTCGCGGCCGCGGCGTAGCCCGCGGTCAGCAGGGCGCCGAGCAGCGACTGCATGATCGCCCCGCCGAGGTCGCGCTGCAGGTCGGCGGTCCCCGAGGCCATCCCCGCCCGGGTCACCGGCACCGAGCCGGTCAGCGAGTGGGACGCGGGGGTCCCGGCGAAGCCGACGCCGATGCCGACGAACGCGTAGCCGAGCGCCACCTTCCAGTAGGGGATGCCCTCCTTCCAGAGCAGCAGCATCGTCAGGAAGCCGAGCAGGCAGAAGACGTACCCCAGCAGCAGGGTGAAGCGCGCCCCCTTGCGCTCGACCAGCTTCGCCGAGCGCGGCGCGACGATCACCATCAGGAAGGCCGCCGGCAGGATCGCGGCCCCGGCGCCGAGGGTCGAGTAGCCGAGCACGTTCTGGAGGAACTGCTGGCCGACGAACATCGCCGCCATCAGCGAGCCGAAGACGATGATCCCGGCGCAGGCGGCGACCCAGAAGATCCGCCGGCTCGCGACCCGGAGGTCGTAGAGGGGTTCCGGCGCGCGCCGCTGGCGCAGGACGAAGGCGGCGGCGGTCGCGAGCGAGACCGCGATCAGCCCCAGCGCCAGGGTCAGCTTGCCGGGCGCCGGCGCGAGGCTGATCCCGATCACCATCGTCCCCACCATCACGACCGAGAGCAGGCCGCCGGGGTTGTCGACCGGCTCGGTCGTCTCGTTCACGTGCGCGGGCACCAGCCGCAGCGCCATGATCAGCGCGATCACCGCCAGCGGCAGCGTGACCAGGAAGACCGAGCCCCAGTCGAAGTGTTCCAGCAGGGCGCCGGAGATGAGCGGGCCGAGGGCGGCGATCGCGCCCCCGATCGCCGACCACAGCGCGATCGACCGGGTGCGGGCGTCGCCGCCCCAGAGGGCTGTGATCAGCGCCAGGGTCGTCGGGAACGCCATCCCGGCGGCGACGCCGCCGAGCAGGCGGGCGACGAAGAGGACGCCGATCGTCGGCGCGAAGCCGGCGAGCAGCGAGGCCGGGATCGAGAGCGTCATCCCCGCCACCAGCATCATCTTGCGCCCGTAGCGGTCGCCGAGCGCGCCGAGGTAGAGGACCGAGGCGGCGAGGCCGAGGGAGTAGGCGACCGCGACCAGGTTGAGCATCGTCTGGCTGGCGTCGAAGGCCCTGCCGATGTCGGGCAGGGCGACGTTGGCGACGGCCAGGTTGAGGTTGGCGACGGCGGCGACCAGGATCAGCGCCGCCAGCACCATCGGTGCGCGCTTGGGCGATCTCGATTCCATGGTCGCCCCGGCTCAGACCTCGAGCCAGGCTCCCTTCGGCCCGAGGTTGCGCAGCGGCGTGCCGCCGACCTCGCTCTCGCAGCCCCAGCTCTCGTGGATGTGGCCGAAGACGGCCAGCCGCGGGGCCTTCTCCTCGATCGCGGCCAGCAGCGCCGGGCTGCCGAAGCCCCCGTCGCAGTGCCCCTGTGGCGGCGAATGGAGGACGAGGACCGCTCCCTCCGGGCAGGGCGCGAGCATCGCCGCAGCGGTCTCGTCGTCGAGGTCGAAGCTCCAGTCCCAGGGCGTGACGGGGACGCCCGCGCCGAGGCCGAAGAACTCGACCCCCGCGATCGCCACCCCCTCGCCGTGGAGGACGGTCGCCGCCTCCCAGCGGGCGGCGGCGGCGCGCAGCGCCTCGTCGGTCTCGTTGTTGCCGGGCACCAGCACGGTCGGCGCGGCGATCGCGCTGAGCGCGTCGATCGTCTCGTCGAGCCCCTCGTGGACAGAGGCGAAGTCGCCGGCGCCGATCACGACGTCGGCGCCGGCCGCCATCTCGACGAGGGACGCGGCCTGATCGAGGTCGCGATGAAGATCGCTGAAGGCGAGCAGTCTCACGCCCGGAAACCTATCCCCTGCGGCCACCGAGGGAGGCCGAGCTTCCTAAGAAAATGCTCACGCTCCGACCGGGCTTCTCTTAATCGAGGATTTACCACTTCCGGCAAGGTTCCAAGCATGGCGATCGAGACGGAAGCTCCACCCGGACGCCCCCGCGCTCCCGTGCGGCGGCGCGGCCCCAGGCCGGGGCTGCCGCTCTGGCGCCGCGCCCGCAGGGTCGTCCTGCTGACCGCGGCGATCTGCCTGATACCCGCCGGGCTCTCCTGGCTGGGGGCGATCACCGGCCCGCGCAACGTCGGCATCGGCGTCGCCACCGTCGAGTGGGTCCGCTCTCACGGCGGCAACCCGATCGTCTCCGAAATCGAGAACGCCTACTACACGCTGACGGCGCCGTCGAAGGGAGGCCCGGCGCTGAAGAGCCTGCCTCAGGTCGGCGTCAGCGACGTCGCCGCCGAATCGGAAAGCTCGGGGATCTACCGGCCGCCGCCGATCAAGCCGCTGATCCACCCGGCGCTGAAGGGCGAGGGGAGGTGGCATGCGGCGGAAGCGAACGCGGGCCCCGAGCCGCCGGTGCTGCTGACGACCTTCCGCAGCGACCCCGAATACCCGCAGTTCGTCGCCGGGGTCGCCTGGATCGACCACTCGGTCACCCGGCTCAACTACGTCCCCGGGCTGGTCGAGCCCCCTGAAATCTCCCACCGCGGCAACGGCGAGGTCCCGCCCAAGCTGCGGCGGCGGCTGGTCGCGACCTTCAACGGCGGCTTTCCCCTGGAAACCTCGTACGCCGGCCTCATCTACCGCGGCGAAACGATCGCGCCGATGGTCAACGGCATCGCGACCCTCGTCCAGTACCGCGACGGCCGCATCGACTTGGTCAAATGGGAGCACGGCGAAAACGCGAGCCCCCACGTCTGGTTCGCGAAGCAGAACCTGCCGCCGATCATCTACGAAGGCAAGCTCAACCCCGATCTCTCCGACGGGCCGGAATGGGGCGCGACCGTCAACAACGCCGTTCGCGTCTGGCGCTCCGGGCTGGGCATCGACAGCCACGGCAACCTGATCTACGCGGCGGCCAACTACCAGACGGTGGGCTCGCTGGCGGAAATCCTGAAGCGGGCCGGGGCGGTGCGCGCGATGGAGCTCGACATCAACGAAGACTGGACCAGCTTCATCACCTACCGGCACCCGGGCGCGGTCGAACCGTCGAACCTGCTGCCGGAAATGTTCCGCTCGCCCGAACGCTATCTGACCCCCGACGAACGGGACTTCTTCGCCGTCTACCGTCGACCGGGCTCCGAAGGAGGAAGATGAGCTGGCCGCCTCGCAACGTCTCGCCGCCCGCCCGGGCGCGCCGCGCGCTGCTCCTCGACCTCTGCCTCGCGGCCCTGGTGGCGATCGTCGCCCTGCAGCTCGCCGCCGGCCTCGGCGTCGTCGCCTTCGTCGCCCTGCCAGTGCTGCTGGTGGGGCTGATCTGGATCGGGGTCGAAGCGGTTGCGCGGGGGGTCGGCCGCCGGCGGGGCCGGTCACGGGTCCTGTAGGGTTTCGCCCGCATGCCCTCCGTATTCTGGATCGGCCTCGGGATCGCCGGCGTCATCTTCCTCATCGGCGTCGTCGCCGGTGCCCGCTCGCGCACCGCCAGCCTCGCGACCGGCGCCGCGATCGGCGCCTACCTCGGCGTGATGATCGCCTTCCCGCTGCTGGCGATCGGCCTCGCGAGCAGCTGAGGCCGCTCGTGCTTCGGCGCCGCCCGAGCGCCTCCGGTTGATCTAGGCTCGCCAGCCTATGGTCGACCGGCGAGCGATGCGCAAGCGCGGCGTCCTGCGCTCGCTGGGCGAGGACCTCTCGGCGGCCCGGGCGCGCGCCGACGCGCTCACGATGCATCGGCTGCGGATCGTCAACGCCGTCGCCGCGACCGCCTTCGCCGTCGGCGGCTCGCTGTTCGCGATCGGGGCGGTGCTGGCGCAGGCCGACGTCGGCGGGCCGCTGCTGCCCGCGAGCGTCTATCTCTGCGGCGGCGTCTTCTTCAGTACCGGCGGCTACGTCTCGCTGCTGCAGGTCGTCAACGGCCCGCGCGAGCTTCCCGACGGGAGCTTCGGCCCGGCCGGGCCGTGGCGCTGGATCGGGTTCGAACGGACCCGCCTGGAGTGGCTCAGCGCCGCCGCCCTCTTCGCCGGGACGCTGGTCTTCGGGATCCTCCTGATCGACTCCTTCATCTCCGAACTGACGCCGTCGCAGGCCGACCGGCTGATCTGGTCCCCGGACATGGTCGGCTGCGCGCTCTTCCTCGTCTCCGGCCAGTTC
>JBLNAC010000292.1:0-4272 GCA_050259155.1 Syntrophothermus sp. | reverse complement strand
CCGGCAACGTCGAGACCGTCGGCGGGGCGGGCGTCGTCTTCGCGGCCGGGGATGTCGAGGCGATGGCTGCGCGGCTGGCGGAGCTGGCCGCCGACCCGGCCGAGCGCGCCCGCCTCGGCGTCGCCGGCCGCGAGAGGATCCGCACCGAGCTGAGCCTCGATCGCTTCCTGGCCGGTACCCGGGAGCAGTACGAGGCCGCCCTGGCCGCGGGGCCCGCGGCTCAGGGAGCCTGACCGCGGCGCCGGCGCAGGCGCCTTTTCAACGCGACCGGCAGCGCGTAGGAGAGGGCGGGACGGAGCAGGGCCCCGGCCCCCCGCAGGGTGCGGCGCCGGCGCAGCGCGCGGACGCGGATCGCGAGGCCCTCGGCGAGCTGGGCGCGCTCGGCGCGGGCCGCGACGTTGCCGGCCCCCATCACGCGCGTCGCGAGCTCCTCGTCGAGGGCGAGGACCCGGTAGCGCTCCGCGATCCGCAGCCAGAGGTCGTACTCGGCGGCGTAGCGGTAGCGCGGGTCGTAGCCGCCCAGCTCGAGCGCGACGTCGCGCCGGAGCGCGGCGGATCCGTTCGGGATCGGGTTGAAGCGGAGCAGGACCGGGCCGACGTCGCCGGCGGCGAAGGTCGTCCGCGGGCGCAGCGCCCGCCCCTCCGGGTCGACCTCGCGCATCCGTGAGCCGACGACGGCGACGGCCGGGTCGGCGGCCAGCGCGGCGAGCTGCCGCGCAAGACGCTCGGGAGCCGAGAAGTCGTCGGCGTCCTGGATCGCGACGATCGGGGCGGCCGCCGCATCGAGTCCCGCGTTGAGCGAGCGGGCGATGCCGAGGTTGGACTCCATGCGCATCACGCGCCCCCGCGGGTCGGCGCCGATCGCCTCTTTCGCGACCGCTGCCGAGCGGTCGCGCGAGCCGTCGTCGATGACGATCAGCTCCAGCCGCCGCTCGCTCTGAGCCAGGATCGAGGCCACCGCCCGGGCGACCGTGCTCTCGTTGTCGTAGGCGCCGATCAGCACCGTGACGGCGGGCGGCTCGGAAACCATCGCGCGCGAGCTTGCCAGATGCCCACCCGGCCTGCTCGAAGAGAGGATCGAGCACGGTCAGCCACCACCCGCCGGGTGCTGCAGGCGGGACGCCGTTGCTCGGAGGATCGACCTGACGTGGTCGGGTTCGTACCTGACCTGGTAATGGGAGAAGCGCAGCGGGGTCAGGCCCGAGGCGGTGTGGATCTGGTCGCGCAGGGCGTCGCGGGCCTGGGCGGAGGGAGTGCGGTGGTAGCGCCAGCCGTCGGTCTCGACGACGAGGCCCAGGGCGGGCCAGTAGAAGTCGACCTCGAAGCCGTTCACCGGGGCTTTGGCTTCCGGCAAGGGGAGCCCGGCCTCCCTGGCAAGCGGGCGGAAGAGGAGTTCGAGCTCGTCGTCCGAGAGCAGGAAGGTGTCGCGGTCGAGCACGTCGCGCAGGGTGCGCACGCCCGGCTGCCCCGCGCGGGCCTCGATCGCCCGCCGCAGCGCCTCGGGGTCGACGTGGCCGCGCTTGTCGGCCTCGTTGACCGCCCGCTCCAGGCGGTTCCGTGGATCGAGCGTCGCCAGGTCGAGCAGCGTGCGGACGATCGAGATGACGGGGATGCCGCGGTGGGTGGCGAAGTCGGCGGCGGGCAGGCCCGGGCGGCTGCGGACCGTCAATCCCGGCCGGTGGCACTCGCCCCGACGGGCGAGGGTGACTTCGATTCGGCCTCGCTCATCGCCGATCCCGTACAGGGCGGCGGCGCTGCGGTGGCTGAGATGGGCAGCGTCGCCGCAGGCGAGCAGCGCCGCCGTCCAGCGCCCCTCCTGAGGGAGATCAGCCCGTCCAACGGCGTAGACCCCACGCCACACTCGGTGCAGGCGCCCAGTTCTCAACCTGTGCTCGATCGCGTCGCGGGTGTAGCCGAGCGCGAGCAGCTGGCTGCGCGAGATCGCACCGTGCTGGCTATCGACGAGGCGCCAGGTCCGGGCGCTCCTCAGATCTGCCGTCGCCGGTTTCGACTTTGTGCGGGCCATGGGCCGTCAAAGGTCGAAAGCGGCGTGGAGCCTCCCCACTCCCCGGCCTGGTCCATCACTACGCTGGCGGGGATGAGCGGTGAGAGCGCGCCCTGGGCGGGGCGGCCGGTGGCGATCGTCCACGACTGGTTCCAGGGCTACCACGGCTCCGAGCGCGTGGTCGAGGCCCTTGCCGACGACGTCTTCGCCGAGGCCCGCCGCGTCGACGTCTACACCTTCCACGCGGCGCGCGAGCTCCTGCCGCCGAAGCTCGCCGCGCGGATCGTCCGCGAGTCGCGGCTCTCGCGGCTGCCCGGGGTCCGCCAGGTGGGTCACGACCCGGGGCGCTGGCGCTACCTGCTCCCGTACATGCCCCGCTACTTCCGCTCCCTCGACCTCTCCGGCTACCCGCTGGTGGTCGTCTCCTCGCACGCCTGCGCGATCAACGCCGCGCCGCCGGCCGCGACCCCCTGCGTCTGCTATTCGCACACGCCGATGCGCTACGCGTGGATGGCCGACACCGAGCGCGGCCGCCTGACGGGCCCGCGGGGCGCGGCCCTGCGGCTCGCGTCAGGGTGGCTGCGCCGGGTCGACGCCGCCGCCGCCCGGCGGCCCGACCGCCTCATCGCCAACTCGAGCGCGGTCGCCGAGCGCATCCGCCGCTTCTACGGGCGGGACGCAGACGTGGTCCACCCACCGGTCGAGCTCGGCGACCTGCATCCCGACCCCGAGGCCCCGCGGCGGAGCTTCCTCTGGGTCGGCCGGCTGGTCCCCTACAAGCGGCCGCTCGAGGTGGCCGAGGCGTTCCGCGGCCTCGACCACCGGCTGACGATGGTCGGAATCGGGCCGCTGGAGGACGAGCTGCGGGCGTCCCTGCCCGAGAATGTCGAGCTGCGGGGATGGATCTCGCGCGCGGAGCTGGTGGGCCTCTACCGGCAGGCCGCCGGGTTCCTGCACGTCGGCGAAGAGGACTTCGGGATCACGATGGTCGAGGCGCTCGGCGCCGGGGCGCCGGTGATCGCGCTGGATGCCGGCGGCGCCCGCGACATCGTCCGCGACGGCGTCGACGGCGTGCTCATCGCCGAGCCGAGCGCGGCGATGCTGCGCGAAGCCGCCGAGCGGGTGGCCGCCGCCGAGTGGGACCGCGGGCGGCTCGCGCAGCGAGCGGCGAAGTTCTCTCGCGCGCGCTTCAGCGAGCGGATGCGGGAGCTGCTCGCCGAGACGATGCGCCGCTGAGCGGCCCGGCCGGCCCTACCAGGGCAGCGAGTCGGCGACCTCGGCCAGCGTCGGCGCGGCGCGGTCGCGGGCGGACAGCAGCGGCTCCTCGACCGGCCACTCCACCCCAACCCCGGGGTCGTCCCAGGCGATCCCCGCCTCGGTCTCCGGGTCGTAGTAGCTGGATACCTGGTAGGCGACGTCGGCGACGTCGCTGAGGACGGCGAAGCCGTGCGCGAAGCCGACCGGGACGAACAGCTGGCGGTGGCGCTGGTCGTCGAGCACGTGCCCCTCCCAGTCGCCGAAGGTGGGGGAGTTCCGGCGCAGGTCCACGGCGACGTCGAAGATCGTGCCGCGGGCGCAGCGCAGCAGCTTCGCCTGCCCCGGCTCGGTCTGGAAGTGGAGACCGCGCAGGGTCCCCTTCGCCGAGCGCGACTGGTTGTGCTGGACGAACTCGGCGTCGACCCCCACCGCGGCCCAGGCGTCGCGGCTGAAGGTCTCGACGAAGAAGCCGCGCTCGTCGCCGTGCACCGCAGGCTCGAGCAGGACGACGTCCTCGAGCAGGGTCGGCAGCCGCTCCGGCATCAGCGCAGCGCCCTCCCGTACTGCTTCTCGTAGTACTCGCGGTACTCGCCAGAGCGGATCGGACCCCACCACGCCTCGTTCTCGCGGTACCAGGCGACGGTCCGCTCGAGGCCCTCGGCGAAGTGGACCTGCGCCTCCCAGCCGGTCTCGGCGCGCAGCTTCTCGGAGCTGAGCGAGTAGCGGCGGTCGTGGCCGGGGCGGTCGGCGACGTGTTCGACCAGCGACTCGTCGGCGCCGGTCAGGTCGATGACCCGGCGCACCACCTCGATGTTCTCGCACTCGTCGGGGCCGCCGACGTTGTAGGCCTCGCCGGGGCGGCCGCCGAGCAGCACGGCGTGGATCCCGCGGCAGAAGTCCTCCACGTAGAGCCAGTTGCGGACCTGGCGGCCGTCGCCGTAGACGGGCAGAGGGTCGCCGTGGAGGGCGTTGAGGATCATCAGCGGGATCAGCTTCTCCGGGTACTGGCG
>JBLNAC010000291.1:0-20142 GCA_050259155.1 Syntrophothermus sp. | reverse complement strand
CACCGCCGGCGCTTCGTCGGCGTCGCCTTCGACGTCGGCGGCGTCGACCACGGGCGGCTACACGATCCCGCCGAGCATCGTGCAGTGCGAGTCCGGCGGCAACTACTCCGCCGTGAACTCGTCCAGCGGCGCCGGCGGCGCCTACCAGATCCTGCCCTCGACCTGGCAGCTCTACGGCGGCCAGGGCGAGCCGCAGAACGCGCCCAAGGCCGAACAGGACAGGATCGCGGCTCAAATCTGGGCCGACTCCGGCCCGAGCGCCTGGGTCTGCGGCTGAGCGGCGAGGGAAAGCTCCGGGGTGGGGCTTCCGCTTAACTTTTTCGGTGGTTCCCCTTCGCCCTGCCGAGGGCCCGGCAACGAAAAAGTACAAGACGCTCCAGCCCCATCCCGGAGCTTTCCGACGAGCGTCGGCGGCAGATCCCCGGGCGCGGACCCTCGTGGCTGAAGCTTCCGTCTGACGCCAAGCCCGCCTGGGCTCGGGGCGCCATCTCTCGCAGCCCAGAAGCTCGCGCCGCCGTCGTCGGGAGGGGCTGGGTGGGCCTGGAGCGTCTTGTACTTTTTTCTCGAGGGCTTCGGGCGACGGCTCCCGGCAATCCTGAAAAAAAGTTAAGCGAAAGGCCCACCCAGGCCCTCCCTTCGCCAACCGAGATCGAGCCCGGAGTTAGCGGAAACGGGGGCCGGTGCCATCTGACCGGATTGGCATGATCGTGAGCCTCCCGTGAGCATTTCGCCAGCCGTACACCTGCACGCCCACAGCGAGTACTCGCTGCTCGACGGCGCCTGCAAGATCGAGGCGATGGCCGCGCGGGCGGCAGCGCTCGGGCAGCCGGCGCTGGGGCTGACCGACCACGGCGTGATGAACGGCGCGATCGACCTCTACAAGGCGTGCCGCAAGCACGGAATCAAGCCGATCGTGGGGCTCGAGGCCTACCTCGTCGGCGACCGCCGGGCGATCAAGGAGCAGACCAGGTACGAGCGCAACCACCTCACCCTCCTGGCGGAGAGCGACCGTGGCTTCTCGAACCTGGTCAAGCTCACCTCGGCGGGCTTCCTCGAGGGCTTCTCGCGCGGCAAGGCCAACGTCGACATGGAGCTCCTCGCCACCCACTCCGAGGGCGTGATCGTCCTCACCGGCTGCCTGCAGTCGCGCTTCTGCCGGCGCATCGTCGAAGAGCGCCGGGATGACGCCCGCGCCCACCTCGACGACCTGATCTCCACCTTCGGCGCCGAGCAGGTCTACTTTGAGGTGCAGAAGAACGGCATCGCGGAGCAGGACCGGGCAAACGAGGGGATCGTCCGCTTCGCGCGCGAGCTCGGCAGGCCGGTGGTCGGCACCGCCGACGTCCACTACCTGACGCGCGAGGACTTCGACAACCACGCCGCGCTCCTCTGCGTCCAGACGAAGTCGACGCTGCAGGCGCCGAAGCTGAGCTTCGACACGAACGAGTTCTACATCAAGAGCTCCGAGGAGATGCACGAGGCCTTCGCCGAGTGGCCCGAGGCCGTCCCGACCTCGCTCGAGATCGCCGAGCGCTGCTCGCTGGAGATAGAGCTCGGCGGCCTGCTGCTGCCCCGCTACCCGACCGAGACCGGCGAGGAGCCCGAGGAGATGCTGCGCCGGCTGGCCGTCGAGGGGCTGCGGGCGCGCTACGGAGACCCGCCGCCCGCCGAGGCCGTGAGGCGGATGGAGTTCGAGCTCGGCGTGATCGAGGAAATGGGCTTCTCCTCGTACTTCCTGATCGTCTGGGACTTCGTCCGCTACGCGAGGGAACACGGCGTCGCGGTCGGGCCCGGCCGCGGCTCGGCCGCCGGCTCGATCGTCTCCTACGTCCTCAACATCACCGACCTGGACCCGCTCGCCAACGACCTCCTCTTCGAGCGCTTCCTCAACCCCGGGCGCAAATCGATGCCGGACATCGACATCGACTTCTCCGTCCGCGGCCGCGAGAAGATGATCCGCTACGTGGCCGAGAAGTACGGCCGCGAATCGGTCGCCCAGATCATCACCTTCGGCAAGATGGCGCCCCGCGCGGCGACGCGCGACGCGGCCCGCGTGCTCGGCTTCGACTACGCGACCGGCGACCGCCTCGCGAAGCAGATCCCGGAGCCGATCATGGGGCGCAGCCCGTCCTTCGACGACTGCCTGCGCCCGGGCCAGGAGCTGAAGCGGACCTACGACGAGGAGCCGGACGCGCGGCGGATCATCGACGTCGCCCGCGGCCTCGAGGGGATCGTTCGCAACAACTCGATCCACGCCGCCGCCGTCGTCATCGCCGATCGGCCGCTGCAGGAGATCGTTCCGCTCCAGCTGGCCGAGGACCGCAGCTCGCCGGCGGCGAACGGGAGCGAGAACGGCAACGGCTCCGCCAAGCCCGAGCGCCAGTACAAGATCGTGACCCAGTACTCGATGGTGCCGATCGAGGAGATCGGGCTGCTGAAGATGGACTTCCTCGGCCTCCGCAACCTCGACGTGATCGAGGACGCGATCGCCATCATCGAGCGCTCGCGGGGGGAGAGGCTCGACATCGAGCGGATCCCGATCGACGACGCGAAGACGTACGCGATGCTCGCCGAGGGGGACTCGACCGGCGTCTTCCAGCTCGAGTCCGAGGGGATGCGCGAGGCGATGAAGAAGGTCCGTCCGACCGAGTTCGCCGACATCGTCGCCCTCGTCGCCCTCTACCGCCCCGGCGCAATGGCTTACATCCCGGCCTACGCCAAGGGCAAGCGCGACCCGTCGTCGGTCACCTATCCCGACGAGCGGCTGCGCGCCTTCACGGAAGCGACCTACGGCTGCGTGCTCTACCAGGAGCAGCTGATGGAGATCGCCAAGCAGATGGCCGGCTTCAGCCCCTCCGAGGCGGACGATCTGCGCAAGGCGATCGGCAAGAAGAAGCGCGACCTGATGGCGACGATGAAGGACAAGTTCCTCGACGGCCTGGCCAGCTCGGGCACGGCGCCCGGCGTCGCCAAGGACCTCTGGAAGCTGAACGAAGCCGCCGCCGACTACTCGTTCAACAAGTCTCACGCCGCCTGCTACGCGCTGATCTCCTACCGGACCGCGTATCTCAAGGCGAACTACCCGGCGGAGTACATGGCGGCCGTGATCTCCTCGGTGATGAACACGAAAGACAAGGTCCCCTTCTTCGTCAATCGCTGCGCGGAGATGGGGATCGACGTCCTGCCCCCCGACGTCAACTCCTCCGACCACGGCTTCGTCGTCACCGAGAACGCGATCCGGTTCGGCCTCGACGCCGTCAAGAACGTCGGCCACTCGGCGGTCGAGGCGATCCTCGAGGCGCGCAGGGAGAAGCCGATCGACTCGATCTGGGACTTCTGCGAGCGGGTCGACTCGCGGGCGGTCAACAAGCGCGCGATCGAATGCCTGATCAAGTGCGGCGCACTCGACTCGACGGGCGGTACGCGGCGGGGGATGCTCGAGGCGCTGCCGGCGGCCCAGGCGGCCGGGCAGAAGGCGCAGGAGGACGCCCAGCTGGGCCAGGGCTCGATCTTCGATTTCGGCGACGACGCGGGAGGGGGGCCGGCACAGCCCGTCGCCGCCGCCCACCACAGGCCGCCGATCTCGGCCGCCGAGTTCGAGCGGGCCGAGCTGCTGGCGATGGAGAAGGAGACACTCGGCACCTACCTCTCCTCGCATCCCCTGGCGGAAGTGGGAGCGGCCCTGCGAGCGCGGGTCGACTGCAGCCTTGCCGAGCTCGGCGGAAAGCCCGACGGTGCCTGGGTGACCGTCGGCGGCATCGTCGTCGACTGCAAGAAGATCCGCACCAAGAGCGGCAACCAGATGATGTTCGCGACGCTCGACGACGTCGAGGGCCAGATCGAGATGCTCGTCTTCAAGGCGGATCAAGCCGGGCTCGCCGACGTGGTCGCCCCGGACGCGATCGTCGTCGTCCGCGGCCGTCTCGACCACAAGGATCGGGGCGAGACCAAGCTCGTCGTCCAGGAGGCGGCCCGCTTCGAGCCGGACGCAGCGGAGATCGCCGGCGCGAGGAAGGTTGCCGCGACGCCGAGCGGCCCCTTCGAGCTCACCGTCGACGCGGCCTCCCTCAGCCCCGAGCTCGTCTCCGAGCTGAAGGCGGTGTTCGAACACCACAAGGGCGACGCCGACGTCCACCTCCTGGTGCGGACGAGCGACGGCACCAGGCAGCTGCGCTTCGGCGACGACTTTCGGGTGCGCCCGTCGACGCACCTCCGCAACGAGCTCGACCAGGTCCTCGCCGCCTGAGCGGCCGCGGAATCGGGTTTTCCGCGCCCGGACTTGCCTAGACTTCGCCAATGAGCGTTCCGACCCGCGCCGAGACCGGCGAGTGCCGCCAGTGCCGGGCCTTCTGCGACAAGATGGTCGAGCCGCGGGGTTGCGTCGAGCTAGGCTGCCGCTTCCTCTACAGCTACGTCGATCGCCTCACGGGCAACCAGTACGTCGGCTGCATGCAGGAGGTGTTCGGGGCCGAGATCGAGCTGGGGGCGGTGCTCGCGAACGGCGGCTTCGGCGGGGTCAAGATGACGGGGGTGCCGATGCCCCACTGCCAGTTCAGGGTCGAGCAGGCCTACGAGGGCAGCGGCGATTCCTACGGCTGCGTGAACCGGCGCTTCTTCGACTGCACCGACGGCGGCGCGGAGGGCCTGCGGGCCTTCGACCTCCGCAACGTCTGATCCGCTTCCCGCGGCGATCGGGCCGTCGAGTCGGCATGTAACACGTATTTGTGTAGAATTATGGCAATGGCCGATACACAAGCCACTGCCGAGGCCGAGGTCAACGCGCTCCTCGGCGACACGGGTGCCGAGGGCGCCGACGACTCCGGCCCCACCTTCACGCTCGAGCTCAACCAGGACCAGAAGGACATCCGCGACTGGGTGCACGGCTTCGCCGAGAACGTCGTGCGACCGGCCGCCGCCGAATGGGACGAGCGGGAGGAGACCCCCTGGCCCGTGATCCAGGAGGCGGCGAAGATCGGCCTCTACAGCTTCGAAGCGATGGGCCAGTTCTGGGCCGACGAGACGGGCCTGACGCTGCCGATCGCCAACGAGGAGCTCTTCTGGGGGGATGCCGGCATCGGCATGGCGATCATGGGCACCACGCTCGCGGTCGCCGCCATCTTCGGACAGGGGACGCCGGAGCAGATGGGGGAGTGGATCCCCCAATGCTTCGGCACCCCCGACGACGTCAAGCTGGCTGCTTTCTGCTCCTCGGAGCCTGACGCGGGCTCCGACGTCTCGGCGATCCGCACCACGGCCAAATTCGACGAGGCCGCCGACGAGTGGGTGCTGAACGGCCAGAAGGCGTGGGCGACCAACGGCGGCATCGCCAACGTCCACGTCGTGATCGCCTCCGTCGACCGCGAGCTCGGCTCGCGCGGCCACGCGGCGTTCGTCATCCCGCCCGGCACGCCCGGCTGCGAGCAGGGCGCCAAGGTCAAGAAGCACGGCCTGCGCGCGTCGCACACGGCCGACGTGCACCTCGACGACTGCCGCATTCCCGGCTCCTGCCTGCTCGGCGGGAAAGAGAGGCTCGACGAGCGTCTGGCCCGGGTCCGGGAAGGCAAGAAGGCCAAGTCGCAGGCTGCGATGCAGACCTTCGAGGCGTCGCGTCCGACCGTCGGCGCCCAGGCGTTGGGGATCGCCCGGGCCGCGTACGAGTACGCGCTCGATTACGCCAAGGAGCGCCACCAGTTCGGCCGTGCGATCGTCGAGAACCAGGCGATCGCCTTCACCTTGGCCGACATGAAGATGGAGATCGACGCCGCCCGCCTCTTGGTCTGGCGCGCGGCCTGGATGGGCCGCAACGGGCACCGCTTCGAGAACGCCGAGGGCTCGATGTCGAAGCTGAAGGCAGGCGAGGTCGCGGTGTGGGCCACCGAGCGCGCGATCCAGATCCTCGGCGGGAACGGCTACACCCGGGAGTTCCCGGTCGAGCGGATGCACCGCGACGCCAAGATCTACACGATCTTCGAGGGAACCTCCGAGATCCAGCGTTTGGTCATCTCGCGGGCGATCTCGGGCGTCCACGTCAAATAGGGGGTTTACGGCGGGAGAGCAAGGGCCGGTCGCAGGGGACCGGCCCTTGTCGCCTGCCGCGGCCGCGGCAGGCGGCTCAGGCGCGGAGCTTCAGCCCCTCTCGCCGTAGACGCTTGGCGAGCAGGACTTCCTGCCTGCTGGTGCCCTTCCGCTCGGGCCCGGGGGTCTCCAGCGTCGCCGGCAGACCCTCGAAGCGAGGCTCCGAGAGGAACGCCGCCAGCCCCTTCCTTCCCATCTCGCCCTTGCCGATGTTGGCGTGGCGGTCGAGGTGGGAGCCCAGCGGGGAGGCGGCGTCGTTGACGTGCACGGCGCCGAGGCGCTCGATCCCGACCTTGGCGTCGGCCTCGTCGAGGACGGCTGCGAGGTGCTCGGCGTCGGTGACGTCGTAGCCCTGGACGAAGAGGTGGCAGGAGTCGAGGCAGAGGCCGAGCCGGGCGCCGCCGCCCGCCAGCTCGATCAGCGTGGCGGTCTCGTCGAAGTCGCGTCCGAGCAGGCCTTTGTGACCGGCCGTCTGCTCGAGCAGCAGCGGGCATGTCTCGCTCTCGGCCAGAGCCGCCGCGATCACCTTGCCTGCCCGCTTCATCGAGGGGCCGTGCGGCTCGCCTTTCTGGGCGCCGGGGTGGAGGACGACGCCGCGGGCGCCGATCGCGTCGCCGATCCGCAGCGCGTGCGCGAGGGAGCGCAGCGACTTCTTGCGCAGCTCGGCGTCCTTGGTCGCGCAGTTGATCAGGTAGACGGCGTGGATGATCACCGCCCGCACCTTCGAGCGCTCCATCGCCTCGTCGAAGGCCGCGAAGTCGTCCGGGCCGTAGCTCGTCGGCCGCCACATGCGCGGGCTCTGGTGGAAGATCTGGATAGATTCGCAGCCGCGTTCCTGGCCGCGCTCGATCGCGTTGGCGAGGCCGCCTGCGGTTGACACGTGCGCTCCGATAAACATGACCAGCCAGAACCCCCGTCTTCGCTTTGCACCCTCGCCGACCGGCGCGCTGCACATCGGCGGAGCGAGGACGGCACTCTACAACTGGCTGGCGGCGCGCCACGAGGGCGGCGAGCTGGTGCTGCGGATCGAGGACACGGACCGCGAGCGCTCGACCGAAGAGCACGTCGAGCAGATCCTCGACGCGCTGCGCTGGCTGGAGCTCGACTGGGACGAGGGTCCCCTGCACCAGGCCGACCGCGCCGACCGCCACGCGGTGGCGCTGCGCCGGCTGCTCGACTCCGGCGCCGCCTACCACGACGCCGCCACCGCCAGGGACGTCGAGGCCTGGAAGGTCGAGCACGGCGCCCGACGCGGCTACCGGGGCACCCCCAGCCCGGTCGAGGGCGCGGCGGTCAGGCTGCGGGTGCCCGACGCCGGGGAGACCGTGGTCGACGACATGATCCGCGGCCCGGTCTCCTTTCCCAACGCCAGCTACGACGACTTCGTCATCGCGCGCGGCGATGGGACCGTCCTCTACAACTTCGCCGTCGCCGTCGACGACGCGGAGATGGGGATCACCCACGTGGTCCGCGGCGACGACCATCTCTCGAACACGCCGAAGCAGCTGCTCGTCCTCGCCGCGCTGGGCCACGCGGCGCCGCGCTACGCGCACCTTCCCCTCCTCCACGGCCCCGACGGCAAGAAGCTGTCGAAGCGGCACGGCGCCGCCTCGGTGCAGGAGCTGCGCGCGGCCGGCTACCTGCCGGGGGCCGTCCGCAACTACCTGGCCCTGCTCGGCTGGGGCACCGACGACGACACCACTGTGATGCCGACCGAGGAGCTGGTGAGGCGGTTTCGCGTCGGCGACGTGGGCAAGTCGGCGGCGATCTTCGACGAGAAGAAGCTGCGCTGGCTGAACGGGCGCTTCATGCGGGAGCTGTCGCTCGAGGACTACACGGCCGCGGTCGCCGCTCACATCGGGCGCGAGCCCGACGAGCGGCTGCGCGCCGCCTGCCGGATCGCGCAGGAGAAAGCCCAGACGCTGGCCGAGGTCTGGCCGCTGATCCGCTTCCTCTTCGAGCCGCCGGTGGACGATCAGGGGGCCTGGGAAAAGGTGATGAAAGACGGCAGCCGCGAGCTGCTCGAGGCCGCGGCCGAGGCCCTGGCCGGCGCCGAGCCGTTCGATCCGACGACGATCGAGGGGGCGCTGGCGCCGCTGATCGATCGCTTCGACGTGAAGCCAGGGCGCCTGTACCAGCCGCTGCGGGTGGCGATCACGGGGACCTCGGTCTCGCCGGGGATATTCGACTCGCTCGCCGCCCTCGGCCGCAAGGCGAGCCTGGAGCGAATCGGGGCCGCGGTCGTGCGGCTCGCCGGCGCCGCGGTGGACGGATAGATGAACTCGCTTGGCTCCGCGCGGGTAAGTCCCGGCTAAACAAACCGCCCTGCGATGCCGATGTCTCTGGCGGAATGGAGGCAGCAACCGCCCATACCGTCGCGCCCAAATCGGCCGATGGGCAGACGAAGAACGGCCGCGGCGCCCCGGCTCCCGGCAGCCGCCTGGCAGAGGCCTTCGAAGCGGTCGAGCGCTTCCCGGTGCTGATCGAGTCACGTGAGCGCGTGATCGCCGCCGCCACAGCCGACACGCCGCGGCTCGGCGAGCTCGTCGATGCGGTCGAGGGGGACGTGGCGCTCGCCATCTCCGTGCTGCGATTCGCCAACCGCAGCGGCGGCAGCGGCGGCAGCGGCGGCGTCGCCGGCATCCCCGAGGCGATCGAGGCATTGAGTCCCTCCGGCGTCCTCGCGATCGCCGGCACCGCGCCGAGCTTCGACTTCTTCGAGTCCAACGGCGGCTGGGAGCTGAAGCCCGAGCGCTTTCGCGTTCACGCGCTCGCCGCGCAGCGCGCCGCCGTGCAGATCGGGCGCATCGTCGGCTGGGTCGAGCGCGACGAGCTCGCCGTCGCCGCCCTTCTCCACGACGTCGGCCGCCTTGTCATCACCCGCCTGCATCCCGGCTACAAGGTCTACTTCGACGCGGTGTCGCGCACGCCCGAGCAGCGGTTGCGCGACGAACGCGAGCAGCTCGGGATCGACCACGCGCTGGTCGGCGGCGTCCTCGCCCGGCGCTGGAACCTCCCGCAGCGGATCGCGGTCGCGATCGAGCGGCACCACGCCGACGACTCCGAGGGCCTCGCGGCGCTGGTCGCGACCGCCGACATGGTGGCCCACTACTCGCAGGGCGAGGCGATCTCGCCCGACCGCCTCCGTGCCGCCGCCGACCGCTGCGGGCTTGGGCAGGATGCACTGCGGGGCCTGCTGTACGAGCTGCCTCTTCATCGGCCCGAGGCCTCTCGCGTGAGCGAGCCCTGCCCGCTCTCCGCGCGCGAGCTCGACGTGCTTCGCCATCTCTCGGAAGGCATGGTCTACAAGCAGATCGCCGGTGAGATGCACCTCTCCGTCTCGACGATCCGCACGCACCTGCACAACGTGTACGGCAAGATCGGCGCCGTCGACCGCGCCCAGGCGGTACTCACCGCCCGCGACCGCGGCTGGATCTAGAGGATCAGGGACTCGCGCAGGGCGATCGCCACCGCGTGGGTCCGGTTCTTCGCGCCGAGGCGGGCAAGGGCGGTCTTGATGTGGGTCTTGACCGTCTCTTCGCTGAGATCCAGCTCACGGGCGGCGTAGGTCGTCGACTCGCCGTCGGCGAGCAGCTGGAGGATCTGCCGCTGGCGCCGTGTCAGCTTGCCGCGGCTGCCTCGCTTCGGGACCTCGGGGTCGAGGAAGGTCTCCTGCGAGACGGCCGCGTCGACGGCACGCCGCAGCTGCTCGGGGCCGGCGGTCCGGGACACGTAGGCGCTGGCGCCGGCCTGGATCGCGGCGGTCGCGAGATGGCGCTCGGCGCGCTCGCCGTGGGCGACGATCCCGAGCCCGGGCGCGGTGCGGCGGAGGGCGCGGATGGCCTCCTGCCCGCTGATCGCCGCGGTGCCGGACCCGTTCTGGCGCCACCGCATGTCGACGATCGCGACGTCGAAGTCGCCGACGTCGCGGACGAGATCGAGCGCCTCCTCCCGGCTGCTCGTCTCCTGCACCTCGAAGTCGTCACCGAGGAGGTCCCGGACCCCAAGGCGGACGAGCGGGTGATCGTCGATCACAAGGCAGTGTGGGCGCTCGCTCAGGACTGCTCCCGATCGTTGATCGAGGGTTTCGGCGCACGGCAACTGCCGACGCCCCGGTCGGGTCCGATCCTAGCCCAGCCCGAGTGGGTGCGGTAGAACCCCGATGTGATCTCGGTGACCTCGAAGTCGCGCTACGCGGTCGTCGCGCTCGCCGAGCTGGCGCGCTCCGGCGACCGACCGGTCCCGATCAAGGAGCTGGCCGAGCGGCGCGACATCCCCGACCAGTTCCTCGAGCAGCTCTTCTCGACCCTGCGCCGGGGCGGGCTTCTGACCAGCCATCGCGGCATGCGCGGCGGATACACGCTCTCCCGTCCGGCCGAAGAGATCACGGTTCTCGAGGTGGTCCAAACCCTCGACGGCAAGATCGGGGCCGAGGCCGACGAGGCCGGGGGGATCTGGGCCGAGGGGGTCGCCGCCCTGCGCAAGGTCTTCGCCCAGACGACGATCGCGGAAGTCGCGCGCCGGGAGGCCGAAGAGGCTGGCAGCGGCATGTACTTCATCTAGAGGCCGGCCGGATCCCGCCCGCCCGGCGGCTCCGCCCATCTAGAGTGATCGGCAATGGGCGTAGGTCAGAGGCACCCGGTCTAGCCGTGCTGCGCCGGCCGCAGCCCAGCGACGAGCAGGGGTACGTGAGGGTCTTCCTGCGCCCCGAGGTGAACGCGTGGCTGCGGCCCGCTCCGTTTCCGCCCGTGACCGCGGCCGAAGCGGCGGCCATGCTCGGCGAGGACCTGCGCCAGTGGCGAGAGCTCGGGTTCGGGCCGTGGGCGGTGATCGAGGACGAGGGGGGCGCCTTCGTGGGGCGCGCGGGCCTGCGCGAAACCACGATCGCGGGCGAGCGCGCGATCGAGCTGGCCTGGGCGATAGACCCCGACTTCCACGGCCGGGGCCTCGCGACCGAAGCGGCGCTGGCGGCGATCGAGCTCGCCCGCGAAGCGGGTCTCGCGGAGGTCGTGGCGCTGGCGCTGCCGGCCAATGCGGCATCGCGGCGGGTCGCCGAGAAGGCCGGGATGGGGGCCGAAGGGGAAATCGAGCATGCAGGCCTGCCCCACGTCCTCTACCGGCTGCGGCTTGCCTAGAGTCCCCGGGATGAGGATCGGCGCGGAGGCTTCGGCGGTCGTCGGAGGCACACCGATGGTGAGCTTGGGCAGGATGGCCGCGGAGGCCGGAGCCGAGGTCTGCGTCAAGCTCGAGTACTTCAATCCCGGCGGCTCGGTCAAGGACCGGATCGGGGTGGCGATGATCGACGCGGCCGAGGAGGCCGGCCAGATCGGGCCAGGGCGCTCGGTCGTGGTCGAGCCGACCAGCGGCAACACCGGGATCGCCCTGGCGATGGTCTGCGCGGCACGGGGCTACGAGCTGATCCTCACCCTGCCCGAAGGAATGAGCCGCGAGCGGGCGAAGCTCCTGCGCGCCTACGGCGCCGAGGTGCGCGAGACGCCCTCGCTCGGAGGGATGAACGAGGCGGTCGAGCTGGCGGAGGAGATCCGCGAGCAGCGTCGCGCGTTCATGCCGATGCAGTTCTCGAACCCCGCCAATCCCGAGGTCCATCGGCGCACCACCGCCGAGGAGATCTGGCGCGACACCGATGGCCAGATCGGCGCCTTCGTCGCCGGCGTCGGCACCGGCGGCACGATCACCGGCGTCGGTCGCCTGCTCGCCGAGCGGGCGCCCGATGCGCTCGTCGTCGGGGTCGAGCCCGCCGCCTCGCCGGTCCTGTCGGGCGGCGCGCCCGGACCCCACAAGATCCAGGGGATCGGGGCCGGCTTCGTCCCCGGGGTGCTCGACCGCGATGTGATCGACGAGGTCCTTACGGTCTCGGACGAGGACGCGCTGGAGACGGCGCGGCTGCTCGGCCGCCGGGAGGGGATCCTCGCCGGCATCTCCGCCGGCGCCAACGTCTGGGGGGCGCTGCGGGTCGCGGAGCGGCCGGAGCTGGCGGGCAAGCGGGTGGTGACGATCGTCTGCGACTCGGGCGAGCGCTACATGTCCCTACCCTTCTTCTCGCCATGATTCGCAGAGTCCTGCGGGAGATCCGGGCCGACATCGCCGCCGCCCGCGACCGCGACCCGGCGGCCCAGGGCGTCTCGGCCTTCGAGATCCTCAGCAGCTGGGCGGGCGTGCAGGCGCTCCTGGCCCACCGCGCGGCCCACGCGCTCTCCGAGGCGGGGGTGCCGTGGGCGCCGCGCCTGATCGCCTACCTCACCCGAGCCGTCACCGGAGTCGAGATCCATCCCGCCGCCGATATCGGCGCCGAGCTGTTCATCGATCACGGCTCCGGCGTCGTGATCGGCGAGACCGCGGTGATCGGCGACCGGGTGACCCTGTACCAGGGGGTGACGCTGGGGGGCACCGGCTTCCAGCGGGGCAAGCGCCACCCGACCCTGGGCGACAACGTGACGGTCGGCTCCGGCGCGAAGCTGTTGGGGCCGATCGCGGTCGGCGACGGGGCCAAGATCGGCGCCAACACGGTCGTCGTCGAGGACGTGCCGCCGGGGGCGACCGTGGTCGGCAACCCGGGTCACACCGTGCGCCTCGAAGGCAGGCGCGTGGAAGGCCCCGACGCCGACTGGATCCACCTCCCGGACCCGATCGCGGACGCGATCAAGGCGCTGGCCGAGCGGATCGCGGAGCTGGAGCGGAGGATCGCCGAGCTCGACGGCGGCGCCTCTGCCGCCTCGAAACCGCCCGAGATCCGCCCGCGCACCGGACGCTCGTCGGCCGGAGGCTGATGTAGGTTGGGCGGCGTCGCGTCCGCCCACGAAAGGCTCGCCTTGAGAAAGCAACCGCTCCTCGCTGCGCTCGCTCTTGCCCTGCTGGTGGGGCTCGCGGCCTGCGGCGGCGGCGGCGAATCCGGCGGCGGCGAAGACGAAGCCCAGATAGAAACCGCGATCGTCAAGTCGGTGACCCTCAACGACGCCTCCAAGTGCACCGAGTTCATGACCCAGAACTTCCTCGAACAGGTGGAACGCCGCGAAGGCAAGGCGGCGCTCGAAGAATGTGAAGACGAAGCCGGGAACACCGAGAACAACCCGGAAAAGGTGACGGTCAGCGATATCGAAATCGAAGGGGCGAGCGCGACCGCGCACGCCGCGTTCGTCGGCAGCCCGCTCGGCGGTCAGACCGTCGTCATCGCCCTCGTCAAGGAAGGCGGCCAGTGGAAGCTCGACAAGCTCGAAGGCTTCGTCAACCTGGATGTCGAGGCGATCGCCAGGGCGTTCAAGGAACAGCTCGAAGAAGGCGGCCAGCTGACACAGGAACAGAGCGCCTGCATCATCGAAGCCCTCCGCGGGACCCCCTCAGCCGAACTGGAAGAATGGCTTCTCGAAGGCTCCTCGGAAGGCTTCGTCAAGCTCGCGGAAGGCTGCGCCTAGGCAGGGACGGGCGTCGGCGGCCGCCTCTGGCCAGCCCCGCCGAGCTCGTGGCTATACTCGGCGGGTGAGCCTGCAGGTCGAGCCCGAGGCGCCCGGGGAGGGCCATCACCCCTCCTTTGGAGCCCCCACCGAGCCCGGCGCCGATCGCGTCGAGCGGCTGCTCGCCGGTCTCAACCCGCCCCAGCGGGAGGCCGTCGTCCACCCCGGGGGGCCGTTGCTCGTCCTCGCCGGGGCCGGGTCGGGTAAGACGCGGGTGCTGACCCATCGGATCGCCTACCTGCTCGCGACCGGCGCAGCCCGGCCGGGGGAGATCCTGGCGATCACCTTCACCAACAAAGCCGCCGCCGAGATGCGCGAGCGCGTCGGCCAGCTCGTCGGGCGCTCGCTGCGAGCGATGTGGGTCACGACCTTCCACTCCGCGTGCGCGCGCATGCTGCGCGCCGACGCCGAGCGGCTCGGCTACTCGCGCGGCTTCACGATCTACGACGAGTCCGACTCCCTGCGGATGCTGAAACGCTGCCTGGGCGAGCTCGGTGTCGATCCGAAGCGCTATCCGCCGCGGGCGGTGCGCGCGAGGATCTCCGGCGCCAAGAACCGGCTGATCGATCCCGACGCGTACGCCGAGGCGGTCGCGGGCCCGTTCGAGGAGGTCGTCGCCGAGGCATTCCCGCTCTACGAGAAGCGGATGCTGGAGGCCAACGCGATGGACTTCGACGACCTCCTGGTCCGCACGGTGAACGCGCTCGAGCTCTACGAGGAGGTGCGGGAGCGCTGGCGCCGCACCTTCCGTCATGTGCTCGTCGACGAGTACCAGGACACCAACCGCGCCCAGTACCGGCTGCTGCAGCTGCTCGCCTCCCAGCACGGCGAGCTAATGGTCGTCGGCGACGAGGACCAGTCGATCTACGGGTTCCGCTACGCGGACGTCTCGAACATCCTCAACTTCGACCGGGACTTCCCGGACGCGGGGATCGTCAAGCTCGAGCAGAACTACCGCTCGACGGGGACGATCCTGGATGCGGCGAACGCCGTCGTCGAGCACAACCGGGAGCGGCGGCCGAAGGAGCTCTGGACGGAAGCCGAGCGGGGGGAGCGGATCCGGCTGGCCGAGCTCGGCGACGAGCACGAGGAGGCGCGCTGGGTGGCGGCCGAGATCGACCGGCTCGGGGAGGAGCACGAGGTCGGCCGGGCGGAGGTCGCCGTCTTCTACCGCACCAACGCGATGAGCCGGGTCCTCGAGGACACGCTCAACCGCTTCAACGTCCCCTACCAGGTGATCGGCGGAACCAAGTTCTACGAGCGGGCCGAGATCAAGGACGCGATCGCCTACCTGAGCCTCCTTCTGAACCCGGCCGACCAGGTCTCCTTCGCGCGGATCGTGAACGCGCCGCGCCGCGGGATCGGCACCACCAGCCAGGCCCGCCTCGCGGCCTACGCCAACACCGCCGGGCTGACGATCTGGGAGGTGATGGAGCGGGTAGACGAAGTGCCGGGCCTGGGGGCGGCGGCGATCAGGTCGGTCGGCCGCTTCCACGAGACGATGGACCTGCTGCGGGCGCGGGCCGACGCGGAAGCGCCCGTGGCCGAGCTGCTGCAGGCGGTGCTGAGCGAGACCGGCTACCTGGAAGCGCTGGAAGCCGAGCGGACGATCGAGGCGGAAGGCCGGATCGAGAACCTGGAGGCGCTGGTCGAGGGCGCCGCCGAGCTCGACCTCGAGCGCGAGCGGGAGGGCGACGGGGGGGAGGTGTCGCCGCTGGAGGAGTACCTGCAGCAGGTCTCGCTCTTCTCCGACCAGGACTCGCTCTCCGACGACGGGGAGCTGGTCACGTTGATGACCCTCCACAACGCCAAGGGGCTTGAGTACGACACGGTCTTCGTCGTCGGCTGCGAGGACGGGGCCTTCCCGCACATGCGGTCGCTGGAAGAGGGCAACGAGGAAGAGGAGCGGCGGCTCTGCTACGTCGCGATCACCCGCGCCCGCAAACGCCTCTACATGACCTGGGCCCGCGAGCGGCGGCTGTTCGGCCGCGCCGAGCGCAACATGCCCTCGCGCTTCGTCGACGAGCTGCCGGTCGAGCTGACCGACCGCCATTCGACCGTTCCGGCCGCCCCGGGCGGGATGACCTGGGAGGCGCCGGCCGGGGGGCCCTCCCCGCCGCAGCCGCGCGACCCCGGCCCGGCGCTGGAGCTGCAAACCGGCGACGACGTCGTCCACGCGAGCTTCGGCGACGGCGTCGTCACGGCGATCGAGCCCGGGGGAGTGGTCGTCGTCCGCTTCGCCGGCGACGGCTCCGAGCGCAAGCTGATGGCGGACTACGCGCCGATCCGAAAGCGCTGAGATGGCGGCCCGGGTGATCGACGGCAAGGCGGTCGCCGCGCGGCTGCGCGAGCGGGTCGCGGCCGAGGTCGCGACCCTGCCGCGGGCGCCGGGACTGGCGACGATCCTCGTCGGCGAGGATCCCGCCTCGGCCGTCTACGTGCGGATGAAGCGCGAGGACTCGGCCGAGGTCGGCTTCGAGTCCTTCCACTACGAGCCGGGCGGCGACGTCTCCCAGGTCGACCTGCTGGAGCTTGTCCACACGCTCAACCGCGACGACCGGGTCGACGGCATCCTCCTGCAGCTGCCGCTGCCCGGGCATCTCGACCAGGACCCGCTGATCGCCGCGATCGACCCCGGCAAGGACGTCGACGGCCTCACCCCGCTCAGCGCCGGGCTGCTCGCCCAGGGTCGGCCGGAGGCGATGGTGCCCTGCACGCCGCGCGGCGTGATGGAGCTCCTGCGCGAGGCGGGGGCCGAGCTCGACGGGGCGCGAGCGGTCGTCGTCGGCCGCTCGATCCTGGTCGGCAAGCCGCTGGCGGCGCTGCTGCTCGCCGAGAACGCGACCGTCACCCACTGCCACTCGCACACCCGCGACCTCGCGGCCGTCTGCCGGGAGGCCGACGTGCTCGTCGCCGCCGTCGGCTCGCCGGGCCTGATCGGGGCCGAGATGGTCCGACCGGGCGCGGTGGTGATCGACGTCGGCACCAACCGGGGCGAGGACGGGCTCGTCGGCGACGTCGACTTCGAGGCCGTCGGCGAGGTGGCGGGCGCGATCACGCCGGTGCCGGGCGGCGTCGGGCCGATGACGCGGGCGATGCTGCTCGTCAACACGCTCGAGGCGGCGCGCCGCCGGCGCGGCCGATGAGGCGCGGCCGGCTGGGGGTCGGGGAGGCGATCGCGCTGGTCGCGGCTCTCGCCCTCTTCGCCTGCATGTTCCTCGACTGGTACGGCGCGGAGCTCGCGGGGCAGGCGCGGCGGATCGAGCTGGGCGGCGGCGCGGGCGGCGGCGGCGACGCCTGGCAGACGCTCGACCTCCTCTCCTGGCTGCTGCTGGTGGTGATCCTGACCGCGGTCGGCGCCGCGGCGCTGCGGCTGGGGGGCTCGCGCTGGCGACCCGCCGTGCCGCCGAGCGCCGCCGTCGCCGTGCTCGGCGGGCTCGCGACGCTGCTGGTGCTGCTCCGCATCCTCTTCCCGCCGGACTTCGGCCAGCTCGGCGGCGTCGCGGTCAACGCCACGCCTCAGCTCGGAGCCTTCCTCGGCCTCGCCGCCGCCGCCGGGATCGCCTACGGCGGCTACCGCGCGATGGGGGAGCGCGGGACCTCGTTCGCCAAGGTCGCGGATGAGCTCGCGAGGCCGCGAGCCGCTAGGCCGCAGCCGCGGCGATCCCCCGCGAAACCCGCTTCGCGAAGGCGATCACGGTCATCATCGGGTTGACGCCGACCGAGGTCGGGAAGAGTGAGGCGTCGGCGACGTAGAGCCCGCTCGTGCCGTTGACCGACCCGTCGGCGGCGCAGACTCCCTCGCGCGGGTCGGCCGCGATCCGGGCGGTGCCCATCGGGTGGAATGCCTCGAGCCGCAGCTCGCCGGGCCTGAAGCGGGTCGCCTCGAAGCGCGGCAGGTCGGCCGGCCGCAGCACGCCGACGCGGGCGATGTTCGGGTAGACCTCGGTCGCGCCGGCGGCGAAGTGGATCTCGGTGGCGCGGGCGATCCCGAAGGCCAGGCGGTCCGCGTCCTCGCGGGTGAGGCGATAGGAGGCCCGCAGCGAGCCCGGCGTCCCGAGGCCGACCCGGCCGGCCGAGAGGTCGGAGAGGTGGACGCCGATCGAGCCGACGTGGCCGAAGTCGAGCATCGCCTCCTGGTGGCCGCTGCCGGCGCCCAGCAGCCAGGCGCCGCCGAAGGCCAGCGGCGTGAACGTCGCCTCGAGCAGGATCCGCTGCTCCTCCCACTGGTCGACGTAGTAGCTCTGCATCACGCCCTCCCAGCCCCGCACCTCCTCCTCGTAGCGGGCGCCGACCCAGCAGGCGGGGTGGATGTGGAGGTTGCGGCCGACGTGGGCGCCGCCGAGGCCCGAGCGCAGCAGCAGCTCGGGCGTGCCGAGGGCCCCGCCGGCGACGATCACCGCGCGCCGCGCCCGCACCGTGAAGGGCTCAGAGCGCGGCTCCTGCCGCCCGCCCGGCTGAGAACGCGGTTCGGCTCGCATAGCGAGCGAAACCGCGCCCTCGACTCCTATGGCGCGGCCACCCTCGAGCAGGATGCGGTCGACCTGGACCCCGGCGCGGACCCGAGCCCCGGCGGCGACGGCGCGCGGCAGGTAGCTGACGTGCATCCCCCGCTTGGCATCGATCGCGCAGCCGAAGGGACAGGAGCTGCACTGGACGCAGCTGCCGGCATTGCGGCTGATCGGACCGCCGCTGGCGCCAATCGCCTGCGCCCCCAGCATCGCCAGCTGCCCGTTCCGGCCCATCGTCGCCGGATCCAGCGGCGTCACCTTCAGGAACTCCTCGGCCTCGGCGAAGTCGGCGTCGAGCCGATCCGCCCAGCCGACCCCGTAGCGCGTCCGCCACTCCTCGAGGACGGCGTCCGGCGCCCGGAAGCAGGTCCCGGAGTTGATCACCGTCGTGCCGCCGACCACTTTCGCCACCGGCACCGGGATCGGCGGCCGGCCGGCGGCGATCGTCAGGCCCCCGTCGCGGTACAGCGATGCGATCGCGTCGAGGCCGCCGGGGTAGCTGTCGCGGTCGAAGTGGTCGCCCGCCTCGACGACGAGGACGTCGACTCCCGCCTCCGCGAGGGTCGCGGCGGCGACGGCGCCACCGGCGCCCGAGCCGACGACGAGGACGTCGCAGTCCTCGCCTCCAGCCGGGGCGCGGGTCTCGCCGAGGGAGCCGGCGGGCTCGGGCATGGTGCCGTCGGCGAGGCCGCACCCCACCTCGAAGCCGATCGCCTCCGCGACCTCGGGCCTGACCGCGTAGCCGAGCGTCGAGAGCACCTTGGCCATCAGCACCAGCTCGTGCTTGAGGCGTGATCGCGAGCGCTCGAGGCGCCGCAGGAAGCGCTCGCGGCGGGCCTCGTCGAGACGGCTGAAGCGCCGCGGGAAGGGCAGCCACTCGAATGCCCGCAGCCCCAGGCGCAGCTGCAGCAGGACCCGCGGCGAGAGCGAGCGCAGGAACTCCCCGACGGGGCCGGCGACCTCGACGTCGCGCTCCGCCGCGGGCAGGCCGCCGACCCCGGGCGCCATCGCCGCGCAGATCGCGCTCAGCGTCCGCTGCTCGGCGGCCGACAGCCCCGGCGGGCGCTGTCAGCCGGGCTCGACGGGCCGCCCGACCCGGCCCGCGAGGACGTAGAGGCCGAGCGCGACCAGGACCAGCGAGCCGTCGATCAGGAAGTTGAGCAGGTAGGCGAAGACCTGTTCGTCGAAGACGAAGAAGCCGAGCGTGGCCAGCGAGGAGGCGGTCTTGCCGGCGGCGAGGACGAGCAGGAGTGGGCGGTAGCGGACCACGTCGGCCTGCGCGACCAGGCAGATGCCGGCGATCACGACCATGTAGGCGAAGCCGAGGGACAGCCAGAGCTGCTCGGAGCCGTGCGGCGCCCGGGTCTGGTTGCCGAGCCATTCGCCGACGTCCGAGAGGACGTCGAGGGTGGGGTTGGGGACGGCTATGAAGAGGAGCCCGACGACGGCGAAGGTCGCGGCGAGCAGGCGCAGGCAGACGACGACGAATCTCTCGGCCCTGGCTCCCTGCATCGGGGGGAGGATAACTGGCCGCCCAGCCAGCGCCGTCCGCGGTCGCCGCCGCGCGGCCGGCGGATTCCTAGAATGCGGCCGATGATCGACCGCGACCAGGTTCTGCACGTCGCCCGCCTGGCGCGGCTGCGGCTCACCGAGGAGGAGGTCGAGACGATGGCGGGCGAGCTCTCGGGGATCCTCGAGCACGTCGACCGGATCGGCAGCCTCGACCTCGAGGGGGTCGAGCCCACCTCGCACGTGGTCGCGCTGGAGAACGTCTGGCGCTCGGACGAGCCGCGGCCGAGCCTGCCGCAGGAGGCCGCCCTCGCCCCGGCTCCGGACCCGCACGACGGCGCCTTCCGCGTGCCCTCGCCCCAGGCCGAGGTCTGACGTGGCGGAGGTCGTCGACCTGAGCGTCGCCGAAGCAAGGGCGCGGATCGCCGCCACCGAGCTCTCGGCCGCCGAGTACTTCGCCGCCTGGCACCGGGCGGCGCTCGGCGACGACCTGGGCGCCTACCTCTTCCATGCGAAGTCGCCGCCGCCCCTGCAGCCGATCGACGGCCCGCTCGGCGGCGTCCCGGTCGCCGTCAAGG
>JBLNAC010000290.1:0-2867 GCA_050259155.1 Syntrophothermus sp. | reverse complement strand
GGTCACCTTCGGCGCCCTCGACGTCGCCTTCCCCGCCTTCGGCGTCCTCCACGGCAGCTCGGCGCTCGGCGGCCCGATGGCAGCTGCGCTGGCGTTCGGCTCGGCGCTCGGCGGCCTGCTCTACGGCCTCCGCCCCCACACCCTCGGCACCCCGCGGCGGAGCTTCCTCGTTCTCAGCTTCCTCCAGGCCCTCACCTGCGTCCCGGTGCTGCTCGTCACCGACGTGCCGCAGATGTTCGTCGCCGCCGCGGTCGCCGGCATCTGCGTGGCGCCGCTCGGCACCGTCCGCAACCAGCTGGTCCAGAGGACGATGCCCGCCGGGACCGGCGCCGAGGCCTTCACCTGGATGGCCCTCTCGATCACCGTCGGCGCAGCCGCCGGCTCCGCGATCGCCGGGCCCCTGGTCGAGGCGGGCGGCTGGGAGGCGGGCGCCGTCCTCGCCTGCGCCGTCCCCGTCACGGGCGCGACGCTCGCCTTCCTGCGCCGCGACGCCCTGCGGGCTGGTTGAGCCGGGTCCGGGCGCGGCCCGGAGCCGGACGGTCGAATCGACGACCGGTCCACCCGATCAGCCGGACCGTGGCCGCTTGCGATATCGACCCCACTGGCAGGGTCGATGTCGCAAGCGGAAGGGGAGGCGCCCGAGTCGGTCCTCTGCCTCGGGCTGCCGCGCGAGGTCTGGGCGCGCGCTCAGCCCCCGATCGGAACCCGTGGGTTCGCGCCCCAGAAGATCAGCGTCCCGAGCATGCCGAGGATGTGGACGGCCACGATGTTGAACGCCATCGACTTCGCGGTCGCGGTGCCGACGCCGACCGGGCCGCCGCTGGCGGTGTAGCCGTAGTAGCAGCCGACGAGAACGATCACGGTCGCCATCACCATCCCCTTGATCAAGCTGAAGGCGACGTCGGTCGGGTCCTGGAAGGTCCAGAAGATCAGTTCGTAGCCGCCGGAGGAGACGTCGCCCACCTGTTCGACCACGGCGAAATAGCTGGCCGAGTACATCACCCCGATCCCGACGAGGTAGACGAAGGGCAGCGTGATCCAGGCGGCCAGCAGGCGCGAGGCGCAGAGGAAGGTGACAGGCGGCACCCCCATCACTTCCAGCGCGTCGATCTCGTCGCTGATCCGCATCGCGCCGATCTCGGCGACGATCCCGGTTCCCACCTTCGCCGAGAGGATGTAGCCAAAGGCGTAGGGCAGCGCCTCGCGCAGGTCGCAGAAGGCCGAGAAGAGCCCGGCGTAGCCGGGAGCGCCCTGGGCGCGGAAGAAGTAGGCGCCCTGGATCCCGCACTGCAGGCCGAGGATGAACACGAACGCCCAGATGATCAGCGCGGAGCCGAGGATCAGGATCCCTGCCTGACGGATCACCTCGCCGAGGAAGCGCAGCACGCGGCCCGTGTAGACGAGCCCAGCGACGCGCAGGCCGAAACCGGCGATCTCGCCGAAGGCGTCGAGCCAGCCGCGCGGCGCCTCGAGCAGCCCGTTCACCCCCTCGCCCTCACCGGATCGTCTGCAGCTCCGGATTGGTCGCCAGCAGGATCGCGCTGAACACGTACTCGAAGGCGAAGACGCCGACCAGGGTGATGACGACGGCCTGGTTCACGGCGCGCCCAACCCCGGCGGCGCCGCCCGACGCCGTCATCCCCTTGTAGCTGCAGACGACGGCGATGATCGCGCCGAAGATCGCGCAGGAGAGGACCGAGCCCCAGATGTCCGTCGTCGTCGCGTTCGAGAAGAGAGTCGCGAAGAAGCCGCCCAGCGTCTGGTGATAGAGCAGCTCGGCCGTGATCCCGGCGGTGAGGCCGAAGACGATGGCGAAGACGTCGAGCAGCGCGGTGACCATGATCAGCGCCAGGAAGCGGGGGACGACCAGGTTCTTGATCGGGTCGACGCCGAGCACCTGCAGCGCGTCGATCTCCTCGCGGATCTTCCGCGCGCCGAGGTCGGCGGTGATCGCCGTCCCGGCGACGCCGCTGACGACCACCGCGGTCACCAGCGGCCCGACCCAGCGGATCGCGGTCAGGACGAAGAAGCCGCCGAGGCGGTCGAGCGCGCCGAAGATCTGCAGCGGCCCCGCGGCCTGAAGCCCCGGCGCGCCGAGGTTCAGCGCGAAGGTGGAGATCAGGAGCGGGAACCAGGCCAGCCGCAGGGTGAACAGGAACTGGTCCACCAGCTCCTCGCCGTAGGGGTAGGGCGGCCGCAGGGCCGCGAGCACCGTGCGCGCGGTGAGGATGATCATGCTCCCCACCTCCGTGAAGAGGTCCGTGACGCCGCCGGCCCATCGAAGCGCCGCGGATCCAGCCCCCGCCGATCCCCCACCTGCCATCCGGCGGCACCTTAAGGAACGGCGGTGGTATGGAGGGTTGAGAGCGGGTTAAGCCCGCCCGTCCAGCCCCAGCTCCTCGGCGCGGGGCTCGAGGGCGGCGATGACGAAGGCGAGGTGGGCGTCGAAGTCCTCGCCGAGCTCCTCGGCGCCCCGGCGCATCTCATCGCGGTCGACCGCCGCGGCGAAGCTCGGCTGCTTCATCTTCTTCTTCACGGACTTGGGGGTCATGCCCTCGATGCCCGTCGGCCGCACCAGGGCGACGGCGGCGATGAACCCGGACAGCTCGTCGACGGCGTAGAGCGCCTTCGCCATCCGCGTCTCTCGCGGCACGCCGAGGTAGGGCGCGTGGCCGGCGACCGCGTCGATCAGCTCCCGCGGGTAGCCGCGCTCCTCGAACAGCTCCAGCGCGACGCGCGGGTGCCCGGTCTCCAGGTCGGGGAAGCGCTCGTAGTCGAGGTCATGGAGGATCCCGGTCGCCGCCCACAGCTCCTCGTCCTCGCCGTACTTCTCCGCGTAGGCGCGCATCGCCGCCTCCACCCCGAGC
>JBLNAC010000289.1:0-6895 GCA_050259155.1 Syntrophothermus sp. | reverse complement strand
GATCGAGCGGTTCGAGCGTCCTTCGGCCATCATCGCGAGCACCTCTCGTTCCCGCGGGGTGAGCTCATCCAGCGGACCGGCTGAGGGGCGGCGGGTGAGCATCTAGAGACGACCTCCGGGTCGAGCGCGGAGCCGCCCGAGCCGACCCGGCGCACCGCGTCGGCCAGCGCCTCGACGTCGCCGACCCGGTCCTTCAGCAGGTAGCCGAGCCCCTCGGCGCTTTCGGCGAGCAGCTCGCGGGCGTAGGCGACCTCGACGTACTGGGAGAGGACGAGGACGCCGACCTCGGGCAGCTCGGCGCGGATCTCCCGCGCCGCCCGAAGGCCCTCGTCCGTATGCGTCGGCGGCATCCGCACGTCGACGACGGCGACGTCGGGCCGGTGGGCGCGCGCCTTCCGCAGCAGGTCCTCGGCGTCGGCGGCCTGGCCGACGACCTCGAGCCCGGCCTCCTCGAGCAGGCGGGCGATCCCCTCGCGAAGCAGGGTGGAGTCGTCGGCGACGAGGACGCGCATGTCCCGAAGCTATCCGGCGAGCGGGATCCGCGCCCGGATTTCCGTTCCCTCACCGGCGAGGCTCGATACCTCGAGCGCGCCGTCGAGCGCGGCGACGCGGTCCTCGAGCCCGCGCAGCCCGGTTCCCGCCGCGGGGTCCGCGCCGCCGACCCCGTCGTCGCGGACCGCGACCTCGACGACGCCGTTCGAGCGCCCGATCCGCACCGTCGCCCGCTCGGCCTCGGCGTAGCGGGCGACGTTGGTGAGCGCCTCGGCGACGACGAAGTAGGCCGCCAGCTCGACCGGGGCCGGCAGCCGCTCTCCGGGGGTCTCGAGCACCTCGACGGGCACCGGCGAACGCGAGGCCAGGCCCTCCAGCGCGGCGCCCAGGCCGCGATCGGTGAGGACCGCCGGATGGATGCCCCGCGCCAGCTCGCGCAGCTCGGCGGTGGCCGCCGCCAGCTCCTCCAGCGCCTCGTCGAGCAGCTCCGCCGTCGCCGCCGGATCGGAGTCGAGCTTGTCGCGCGCCAGCCGCAGGTTCATCGTCAGCGCCATCAGCCGCTGTTGGGCGCCGTCGTGGAGGTCGCGCTCGACGCGCCGCCGCTCCGCGTAGCCGGCTTCGACGATCCGGTGGCGCGAGGCGCGCAGCTCCTCGACCTTGGCCCGCAGCTCCGCCTCCAGCTGCCGGTTCTCGGCGCTGAGCGCGACCGTTTGCTCCTCGGCGCGGCCGATCCGCGAGCGCAGCAGCCCGACCAGGAAGGCCGGCGGCATCGAGGCGTAGACGATGATCGAGGCGACGAAGGCGATGGTCTCGGCGCCCTTGCTGGCATCGGCCTGGTTGAGGCCCAGCTGCACCATCGTGATCGCGAGGGCGAGGCCGCCGGTGAAGACGATCGGCCCGAGCGCCCGTCGGGCTTCGGGCTCGCTGCGCCGCCAGCGGCGGATCACGACGGCGATCGCCACCGCGATCAGGATCACCGCGGTGATCAGCTGGAACCCGCTGAGGATGCCGCCGAGGGTCGAGTGGCCTTCGACCAGGAGCGGGTTTTCGGGACAGCCTTCGCAGCCCTGTTCGGCCGGATCGGTGAACGGCGCGAGCACCGCCTGCATCACGGTCGTCAGGAAGTAGGCGCTGCCGGCGAGGAAGACCTGGAGCCGCGACTCCAGCCTCCCCGACGGGAAGGAGAGCAGCAGGTGGATGAGGACGGCGTAGGGGAGCGGGTTGAAGATGCCGCCGAGGACGAAGATCACGATCTGGTCGGAGGCGACCATCGCGGGGATGAACCAGGCGAAGCCCGCCAGGGTCATCAGCGGCCCGAGGTTGTTGCCCGGCCGCCGGTCCCAGGCGTAGAGGCCGGTGAAGGCGAAGCCCCAGCCGGCGACCAGGGTAAGAGCGGTGGCGAGGCCGGGAAGGTCGGTGTGGTCGCTGTTGAGGATCAGCGTCGCCGCGCCGATGCCGGTCAGGAGCGCGAGCACCCCGAGCCCGACCAGCGCCCGCCGCAGACTCGTCATCCGACCAGCTCCGCCAGCGTCGCGCCGCTGAGGTCGGCCTTGGCGATGAAGCCTCGCGCCGGGCTGGCCTCGATCGCCCCGCCGAAATCGCCGCGGTCGCGGCTCGAGGTGAGGACCACCTCGGAGTCGCCGCCGAGCGCCGCCAGCCGCTCTGCGACCTCGAACCCGTCGAGGTCGGGCAGCTGCACGTCGAGCAGGACGAGGTCGGGACGCAGCGCGCGGGCGGCGGCGAGGGCGGCCTCGCCGTCGGCGGCCTCGCCGAGGACCAGGTAGCCGCTCGCCTCCAGCATCCGGCGCGCGCTGGCCCGGAAGCTGGGGTGGTCGTCGACGATCAGGGCCGATCTCCGCATCGGCCGATTGTCCTGCACGCGGCCCGGCCCGGGGGTGCGGATAACCCCACTTCGCGGGCGGGCGAGCCGCACGAGAAGACGCCAGGCAGCCGCATTGGAGCGGAGCGGCGCCGCTGCGAGCCTGACCGGGTCAACCCAACCCGACGAAAGGGGACCGCAATGCAAGCCAGGACCAACATCGCCGCCCGCGCCGCCCGCTGGAGCACCACCCACCGCCGCTTCGCCATCCTCGGCTGGCTGGCCTTCGTGGTCCTCTCGGTGGCTGTCGGCGGGGCGGTGGGACAGCGGACGCTGACCGACTCCGAAGCGACGCCGGGTGAGTCCGGCCGGGCCGAGGCGGCGCTCGAAGACGCGCGCCTCAACCCCAGCGACGAGGTCGTCATCCTGCAGAGCTCGACACTCACGACCGGCGATCCCCGGTTCCGGGCCGCGATCGCGGACACCACCCGGCGGCTCGGCCGGGTGCCGTCGGTCACGCGTCTGCGCTCGCCCGTCGACGGCGGCGGCGCCGTCTCCCCGGACCGGCGTTCGGCGCTGATCGAGTTCCGCATCCCGGGTGACGAAGCGGCGGCGAAGGCCAAGGTCGACGCAAGCCTCCGCGCGGTCGCCGCGGCGCGGCGTGCCCACCCGGGCATACGGATCGACCAGTTCGGCGACGCCAGCGCCTCGAAGGCGATCGAACGGGTCTTCGAAGAGGACCTGGGGCGGGCGGAGACCACCTCGCTCCCCCTCACGCTCGTCATCCTGCTGCTCGCCTTCGGGGCCCTCGTCGCGGCGCTGGTCCCGCTCCTGCTCGCCTTCTCCGCGGTGCTGGCCACCGTGAGCCTGCTGGCGCTGCCCAGCCAGCTCGTGCCGATGGACCCCAACGTCAGCTCTGTGGTCGTCCTCGTCGGCCTCGCCGTCGGCGTCGACTACTCGCTGTTCTACCTGCGCCGCGAGCGCGAGGAACGGCGCGCCGGCCGCTCGGCTGACGCGTCGCTCGCCGCCGCCGCCGCCACATCCGGCCGCGCGGTGCTCGTCTCCGGTCTGACCGTGATCGCCTCGATGGCGGGGATGCTGCTCGTCGGCGACCCCACCTTCACCTCCTTCGCGGTGGGGACGATGACGGTCGTCGCGGTGGCGATGCTGGCCTCGCTGACGATCCTGCCGGCGATCCTGTCGCTGCTCGGCGACCGCGTCGACCGCGGCCGGATCCCGTTCCTCGGCCGGGCCCTCGAGCGCAGGCGCCGGCGCGGCCGCTCGGCCTGGGGGACGATCGCCGCCGCGGTCATGCGGCGTCCTCTGGCCTCCCTCGTCGCCGCCGCCGGCTTCCTGGTCGCGCTCGCGATCCCGGCGCTGGGCCTCAACACGGTCGTCAGCGGCCCCGACGACATGCCGCGCGACATCCCGGTCGTCCGCACCTACGATCGCCTGGTCGCCGCCTTCCCCAGCGAAGGCGCCGAGTCGATCGTCGTCGTCCGCGCCGCTGACGTGCGCACGCCGCCGGTGCGGGCGGCGATCGCGAAGCTCGGGCGGCTGGCCGCCCGGGACCCCGGGGTGACCGGCCCGGTCAAGGTCGAGACCGGCGGGGGCGGGACCGTCGCCGCGATCTCGGTGCCGACCGTGGGCGACGGCGCAAACGCCGCCTCGACCGCGGTGCTCCAGCGCATCCGCGAGCGGATGGTGCCGGCCGCGTTCGGCGGCGTCCCGGCCGAGGTGGACGTCACCGGGAACGCCGCGCGGTCGCAGGACTTCCGCACGCTGCTGGCGCAGCGCCTGCCGCTGGTCTTCGCCTTCGTGCTCGGGCTCGCCTTCGTCCTGCTGCTGGTCACGTTCCGCTCGATAGTGGTCCCGATCAAGGCGATCGTCCTCAACCTGCTCTCGGTCGGGGCCGCCTACGGCGTGCTCGTGCTCGTCTTCCAGCACGGGGTCGGCGAAGGCCTGCTCGGGTTCCACGGCAACGGCGGCGTCACCCCGTGGCTGCCGATGTTCCTGTTCGTGATCCTCTTCGGCCTCTCGATGGACTACCACGTGCTGATCCTCAGCCGGATCCGCGAGGGCGTCGATCGCGGCCTGTCGAGCGACGAGGCGGTCGAACGAGGGATCGAGGCGACGGCCGGGACGGTGACCGGCGCCGCGGCGGTGATGGTCGCGGTGTTCTCGGTCTTCGCCACCCTGAGCATCGTCGACATGAAGGAGATGGGGGTCGGTCTGGCGGTCGCGGTCCTGATCGACGCGACGATCGTGCGGGCGATCCTGCTGCCCGCGGCTATGAAGCTCCTCGGCGACCGCAACTGGTACCTGCCGAGGTCGCTCGGCTGGCTGCCGCGGCCGCGCCCCGCCCAGCCGGAGCCGGAGCCGGCGCCGGCGCGCGGGTAGGGGAGCCGCGCCGGGGCGTCGCGACGGGTCGCGACGCCCCGGGCCGGCGGCGAGGTCACTCTAAGCTGGCGGCATGCCGATCGACGTCAGCGAGGCGACATTCCAGGCCGAGGTGGTCGAGCGCTCGCGCGCGGTCCCCGTCGTCGTCGACTTCTGGGCCGAGTGGTGCGGGCCCTGCAGGCAGCTGGGCCCGGCGCTGGAAGCGGCGGAGGCCGCCCGAGCCGGCCGTGTGGTCCTGGCCAAGGTCGACACCGACGCCAACCCGGCGCTGGCGGCGCGATTCGGGATCCAGGGGATCCCGGCCGTCAAGGCCTTTCGCGACGGCGGCGTCGCGGCCGAATTCGTCGGCGCGATCCCGCCGGCCCAGGTCGAAGCCTTCTTCGACTCGCTGGTTCCCTCGCGCGTCGACGAGCTGCTCGCGGCGGGCGACGAGCTCTCGCTGCGCGAGGCGGCGGAGCTCGATCCCCGCCGCGCCGACGTGGCCCTCGCCCTGGCCCGCGCCCGGCTCGATCGGGGCGCCCTGGCGGAGGCCCTGGAAGCGGTCGAGGACCACCCGGACGACTTCGCCGCGCAGGGGATGGCCGCCCGCGTCAGGCTGACCTGGGCCGGGATCGGCACCGACGCCTTCGCCGCCCTGGACCGGGGCGAGCGCGAGGCGGCGCTCGACTCCCTGCTCGACGAGCTGACGGCGCTGGGCGAGAGGCCGGACGTCCCCGAGGACGCGCGGGACCTCCTCCGTCAGGCGATCGTCGGCATCATCAGCGAAGGCGACCCGGCCGACCCGGCCGCCCGCGACTACCGCCGCCGCCTCGCCACCGCCCTCGGCTGACATCCGCGCCGAGAACGCATTTCCGACCGCCCCTTCGCCGAGAACGCATTTCCCACCGCCCCTTCGGCGAGAACGCATTTCCGCTCGCTATGCGGGTGAAGGTGCGTCTTCACCGGCGAGGTGCACGGATCCGCGTTTTCAGCGCGGGCGGATGCCGAGCTGCTCGCGGCGGCGATCGAGGAGGTCCCGGAGGTGGCGGCCGACCTCCGCAGAGCGGGTTTCGATGCGCCGGGCGGAGATCGGTATCACCTCGATCCCGGCAAGTTTCATCTCCTCCCACCGCAAATGGTCCTTCTCGAATGCCTTGCGGGTCCGGTGGGCTTCCCAGCCGTCGACTTCGACCGCGAACCTCTCGGCCTCCCAGTAGGCGTCGATCTCGAACTTCCCGACCCAGGAGTTGATCGCGGGGCGGGGGAGGCCCGCAGCCTTGACCGTCGCCAGGAGGAGCCGCTCGGAGCGCGCGCGGGAGAACACCGGCTCGCGGTAGATCTCGGTTGCCAGACGCAGGCGGGCGGCGCCGCGGTTGCCGCTGCGGCGGCGCAGCATCGCATCGATCGCGGCGAGGTCGAGGATGCCGAGGCGCTCGGCGCGCTCGATGGCGTCGTCGAGCTGCCGCCGGCGACCTCCCGCGGCGACGTCGAGCAGCGTCCTCGGCCAGTCCGTCACGGGGATGCCGGCCAGCGTCCCGTGTTCCGCCGCGGTCAGCGTCGAGGAGTGGTGCAGGGCGATGTCCTGCCGCCGCTGTCCGTGGCTGGGCACGGTGACGTCGACCACGGCCGGGAGGCTCGGCGCCAGGCCCCAGAGCCAGGCCGCGGCAGCGTGGCTGAGGACCGCGCCGGAGCCGCAGGCCAGGACCGCCGCCTGGCACCGGCCCCGCTTCGGAAGCGCCCGATGGCCGACCGCGTAGACGCCGCGGTGGACGCGATGGAGGCGGCGCGCCCGCGCCATCCGCCCGACGGCGGCCCCCGAGAGCCCCAGCCCGCACAGCTGCGCGGCGGTCACGACCCCGTGCTGGCGCTCCGCCAGGTCTGCGAGCGCAGCGTGAGAACGCATTTCTTCCCGCATAGCGGAGAGAAGGTCGCGCTCGGCCGGGGTTCGCCCCCGGGGGAACGTCTGTTCGCCTGTCTAGAATCGGGACGAGTGGCCGCTTCAGACCGGATCGTCATCAGCGGTGCCCGCGAGCACAACCTCAAGGACATCGACGTCGAGCTGCCCCGCGACGCCCTGATCGTGATCACCGGGCTGTCCGGCTCGGGCAAGTCGAGCCTCGCCTTCGACACGATCTACGCCGAGGGGGAGCGCCGCTATGTCGAGAGCCTGTCGGCTTATGCGCGCCAGTTCCTGGAGATGATGCA
>JBLNAC010000288.1:0-4924 GCA_050259155.1 Syntrophothermus sp. | reverse complement strand
ATCGGGACAACGCTACCCGTCGACGGCGACCTGCGCGTGAGGCTCAGGCCGCACGCGTCGCGGCGTCCCTGCGGTCAGCTCGCGGCCGCCGCCGAGAGGGCACCGGGGCCGGCCTCGTCCTGGTCGCCGGCCTCATCCTCGTCCGGGTCGCGCGGCAGCCGGCGAGAGACCACCTTGGTGACGCCGTCGCCGCCCATGCTGACGCCGTAGAGCACGTCGGCGGCGTCCATCGTCCGTTTCTGGTGGGTGACGATCACGAACTGGGCGCGGTCGGAGAAGCGGCGGATCAGCTGCAGGAAGCGGTCGATGTTGGCGTCGTCGAGCGCCGCCTCGACCTCGTCGAGGATGTAGAAGGGGCAGGGGCGCGCGAGGAAGACCGCGAAGACGAAGGCGAGCGCCACCAGCGACTTCTCGCCGCCCGAGAGCAGCGACAGCTTGCGCGTCGACTTGCCGGCGGGGGTGACCTCGATCTCGACCCCCAGCTCGTCGCGCTGCTCCCTGTCTTCCTCGGGCTCGGGTTCGGGCTCGGCGTCCTCGCTGGGCACCTCCTGCTCGCCGGCGGGCCGCTCCTCGTCGCGGACCGGCCGCAGGCTCACCCTCCGCAGGCGGCCGCGGCCGCCCGGGAAGAGGTGCTCGACCATCTCCTCGAAGTTCTTCGCCGTCGCCTCGAAGGTCCGCTCGAAGGCGCGCTCGATCTCGCCGTCGATGTCGCGGATCAGCGTCTCGAGCTCGCGCATCGCCCGCTCGGTGTCCTCGCGCTGGGCCTGGAGCGTCTCGATGTGCTCCCGCGCCTCCTCGTACTCGCGCTCGGCGAGCGGGTTGACGGGCCCGATCTGGGAGCGGCGGCGCTCGAGCCGCTCCAGGCGACGGTCGATCTCGCCCCGATCCTCCTCGCTCAGCGGCCCGGCGGCGAGGGGGATCTCCTCGCCCAGGCGCTCAGCTATCCCCGCCAGCTCGCGCTCCGCCTCGGCTCGGCGGTCGCCCAGGTGGGCGGCCTCGACCTCGGCCTTGGTGAGCTCGTCGGCGGCGGCGCTCATCTGCGCCTGCAGCTCGAACTCCTGCCGCGAGCAGGTCCGGAGCTCCTCCGCGATCTCGTCGCCGTCGTCCTCGCCGCCGATCACCCGGCCCTCGATCTGGGCGACCCGGGCGCGGATCGCGGCAGCCGCGGCCTCGATCGCGCCCAGCGCGCCGCGGACGTCGTCGACCAGCTCCTCGCCGGCGGCGACGCGGGCCCGCAGCGCTTCGCGGTGGCGCTCCCCCAGCAGCCCCTCGGCGCGACGGGCGTGGCGCGCGGCACGCTCGGCCCCGGACTGGATCGCGCCCAGCCCGGCCTCGCGAGCGGCCTCCTCGGCGTGGTCGGAGCGGGCCGCGGCAAGCCCCTCCGACGCGGTCCTGAGGCCGGCGTCGACCTCCTCCAGCTCCTCGACGAGCTTACGCGCACGCTCGGCGGGAGCCCCCGTGGAGCCGAGGTCGAGCGTCAGCGGGCCCAGCTCGGAGCGCAGCTTCACGAGCGCGGCTTCGAGCTCGGACTCGCGGCTCGAGAGCGAGACCGCGCGCACCGCCATCCGCTCCTGCTCGCCCCGCAGCTTGGCCAGCAGGCCCCAGGCCTGGGTTCGCTCGCGGTCGCGGGCGGCGAAGCGCTCCTCGGCCTCGAGCCGGCGCCTGCCCACCTCGGTCAGCCGCTCCTCCAGCCCCGCACGCCTGGCCCGGGCCTTCTCGGCGGTCCTCTGCGCCGCGGCCGCCCGGTGGGCGCCGAAGCGCAGCTCCTCGGAGACGAGCCGGCCCCGCAGGCCGAGCTCCTCGCGCTCGATCCGGGCGCCCAGCTCTGCCGCTTCGGCCTGTCGCTTCAGCGGTCGCAGCCGGCCTCGCGCCTCGCGCTCGACGTCGAGGGCGCGATCGAGGTTGTCTCGCGCCGCGCGCAGCTTCAGCTCGGCGCGCCGCCGCCGTTTGCGGTGCTTGCCGAGGCCGGCCGCCTCCTCGATCAGCAGCCGCCGCTCACGCGGCTTGGAGTGGACGATCGTCTCCACCCGGCCCTGGCTGATGACCGAGTGCATCTCACGGCCCAGGTTGGTGTCGGAGAGGACGTCGGTGATGTCGGCGAGGCGGCAGCGCGCGCCGTTGAGGCGGTAGCCGCTGTCGCCGCGGCGGTCGAGGTACCGCAGCACCGAAATCTCGGAGAACTCGGTGGCGGCGCGCCCGTCGGAGTTGTCGATCACGACCTCGACCTCGGCGGCGCGGCGCTGGCCGATGCCCTTGCCGCCGGCGGAGATCACGTCCTGCATCGAGGCGCCGCGGATCGCTCCCGGGCTCTGCTCGCCGAGCGCCCAGAGGACGGCGTCGGTGATGTTGCTCTTGCCGGAGCCGTTGGGGCCGACGATCACGCTCACGCCCGGCGAGAACTCGAGGCTCGTCCGCTCGGGGAAGGACTTGAAGCCCTTCATCGTGATCGATCTCAGATACACCTGTCTGTCCCTCCTTCTCCGTCCCGAAGCCTCCCGGTTCGGTCGGACGCGACCCGGACGGCCGCGCGGACCGCTAGCCGCCGAGCCGCGCCAAGGCCCTCTCCGCCGCGACCTGCTCGGCCGCCTTCTTACTGCGCCCCACGCCCGACCCCATCCGCTCGGAGTCGACGACCGCCGCCACCTCGAACTCGCGCCGGTGCGGGGGTCCCGTCGCGGCGATCACCTCGTAGCTTACGCGGGCGCCGCGCCGCGCCAGCAGCTCCTGCAGCGCCGACTTGAAGTCGATCCGCGTCTCCGAGGCGAGCTCGATGCGGGGCTCGAACGCCTCTCCCACCGCGGCCGCCGTGCGCTCGAAGCCGAAGGCCAGGTAGCAGGCGCCGATCAGCGCCTCGGTCGCCTCCGGCAGCGGGCGCTCCCCTTCCAGCAGGACCTCCGCCGGGATCGCCCCGGTGACGCCCTCGGGCTCGTTCTCGCGCAGCATCTGCGGCACGCCGAGCTCGGCGCCGACCGCGGCGCACGAGGCACCGCTGACAGCCTGGTTGTGGACCTTGGTGAGACCGCCCGAGTCGAGCGCCTCGAAGCGCTCGAACAGCTCGCTCGCCACGGCCAGGCCCAGCACGCTGTCGCCGAGGAACGCAAGCCGCTCGAAGGAGTCGACCCGCCGCTCCGTCCAGGAGGAGTGGGTCAACGCCTGCGCTCGCAGGTCGGCGGGAAGCTCGCCGATCAGTGCCGAGAGGGCGGCGACTGGCGGGTCCGCGGCCGTGGCGAGGCCTTCCTACGCGGGCGCGTGCTCGAGCACGAAGCCGACCGCGTCGCCGACGGTCTCGATCCCGGCCGCCTGCTCCTCGGATACGGAGATCCCGTAGCGGTCTTCGAGCTCCATCACGAGCTCGTAGAGGTCGAGCGAGTCGGCGTCGAGGTCCTGTTTGAAGCGGCTCTGCTCGCCGATCCGGCCGATGTCGACTTCGAGCTCCTCGGCGAGGTGCTCGCGGACGAGGGTCAGCACTTCGTCGCGGGTCATCGCCCGGTTTCCTATCACGACCCCTCCTCGTCCGCCAGGGCGCCGCGCACGGCCCCGCCCTCGCTCAACAGCGCCGCGGTGCGGCCGACCGCGTCGACCTCGGCGCAGCGGGCGGCGAGCCGCACCGCGTTGGCGATCCCCTCGGCGCCGGAGCTGCCATGGCCGACGACCGCGATCCCCCGCAGCCCGAGCAGGATCGCACCCCCGGTGGTGTCGGGGTGCAGCTCGCGCCGGAGGTCGCCGAGGGCCGGCCGCAACAGCAGCCCGCCGAGGGCCGCGACGGGATTCGACCGGGCAGCGTCGCCGACGGCGGTCGCCACCGCCTTCGCCGTCCCCTCCAGAAGCTTCAGCGAGACGTTGCCGGTGAAGCCGTCGGTGACGACGACGTCGACGGCTGCAGCCGGCAGGTCGCGACCCTCGACGTTGCCGACGAACTCGATGCCCTCGGCGCCGCTGAGCAAGCGGTGCGCCTCGACGACCTCGCGGCGGCCCTTGCCCGCCTCCTCACCGACCGTGAGGAGGCCGACCGTCGGTCGCGCGACGCCCAGCACCGCGGCGCTGAAGGCGGCGCCGAGGAAGGCGAACTGGACCAGGTGCTTGGCGCGGACTTCGACGTTGGCGCCGACGTCGAGGAAGAGGACGGGTTTGCCGGGGACGGGTATCTGCACCGCCAGCGCCGGCCGCTGCACACCCTGCAGGCGGCGCAGGCCGAACGTGGCCGCCGCCATCGTCGCCCCGGTCGAGCCGGGGCTGACCATCGCCTGCGACCCCCCCTCGGCCACGTCGCGGGCCGCGCAGACCACCGACGCCTCCCTCTTCGAGCGCACCGCCGCGACCGGGTCCTCGTCGTTGCCGACCCATTCCGAGGTGGGCACGACCTCGATCCGCTCCTCGCCCCCCAGCCCAAGCTCGCGCTCGGGGCCGAACACGCGCAGCCGAATGCCGTCGGCGGCGGCTAGACGGGCGCCCTCGGCGAGGACGTCGAAGCCCTGCTCCGCCCCGTAGCCGTCGAGGGCCACGGTCACCCCGCTGCCGGGAGACACGGCTACTCGGAGGCGGGGCTGGCCGGCGGCTCGGCGACCTGGTGCGAGATCACCTCGCGCCCGGCGTAGGTGCCGCAGGTGGGGCAGACGCGATGGGGCAGCCGCGGGCTGTGACAGCGCGGGCACCGGCTGAGGCCGGGCTTGGCGGCCTTGTGGTTCGCGCGCCGCTTGTCCCGACGCGCACTCGAAGTTCTCTTCTTGGGAACAGCCATCGAGCCGAGCATGCTAGCGGGCGGCGAGCCATGCGTGTACCGGGCTCCGGCGCCGGCTCTGAAAACGCCCAGCGCGAAGGGCGTTTTCCGCGCCGACGCCGGAGCCCGGTACACGCATGGCTCGCCGCCCGCTAGCATGCTCGGCTCGATGGCTGTTCCCAAGAAGAGAACTTCGAGTGCGCGCAG
>JBLNAC010000287.1:0-5755 GCA_050259155.1 Syntrophothermus sp. | reverse complement strand
CCGAGGCGGATGCCGGGGCCGAAGAAGATCTCGAACAGGGCGTAGGCGAAGAGCCCGGCGACGATCGAGGGGATGCCGGTCATCACGTCGACGAAGAAGGTCAGCGCGCGACGCAGCCTTCCTTCGCCGTACTCGTTCATGTAGATCGCCGCCATCAGCCCGATCGGGACCGAGATCAGCACCGCGACCCCGGTGATCACGAGGGTGCCGACGACCGCGTGGGCGGCGCCGCCGCCGTTGATCACGCCGCGGGCGTCGCTGGTGAAGAATTCCAGCGAGATCCCCGGCAGGCCGCGCTTGACGACTTCGAAGATCAGCGAGAAGAGCGGGACCATCGCCAGCGCGAAGGCGGCCGTGATGAGCATGGTCATCGTCCGGTCGAAGGCGCGCCGCGGCCCCTCGACCGTCCGCGACCAGACGTAGAGCGCGACGGAGGCCACGACGACTGCGCCAGCCAGGCCGAGGGCGACCGTGAACGAGCCGGCTACGGCGAGGACGGCCGCGACCAGAGCGAAGGAGCCGGCGAAGACGCCGTAGGGCGCCCAGGCGGGGAGGATCCCGCCGGCGAGCGCCGCGTGCGGCCGCTGACCGATCGCCGCCACCGCTATTCGCCTTCGTTCTGCCGGGCGATGATCGCCCGCGCGATGAAGTTGGTGACCAGGGTGATGGCGAAGAGGACGAGGCCCGTCGCGATCAGGAGGTTGATCCTGAGTCCGGACGACTCGGGGAAGTTGAGCGCGATGTTCGCGGCGATCGTCGACGGGTTGGCCTGGCTGATCAGGTTGAAGGTGACGATGCCGGAGACCGAGAGGATGATCGTCACCGCCATCGTCTCGCCCAGGGCTCGGCCCAGGCCGAGCATCGAGCCGCTGATCACCGAGGACTTGCCGAACGGGAGCACGGTCATCCTCAGCATCTCCCACCTCGTCGCCCCCAGCGCCAGCGCCCCCTCCATCTGTTTCCGCGGCGTCTGGGCGAAGGCCTCGCGGGCGATGGCCGAGACGATCGGGAGGATCATCACCGCCAGCACCAGGCCGGCGACGAACATCGTCCGCCCCGTCGCCGACGCGGGCCCTTCGAAGAACGGCACGAAGCCGAGGTTTTCTTCCAGCCACTGCATCACCGGGACCGCCGCGGGGCCGAGCACGAAGATGCCCCAGAGGCCGTAGATGATGCTCGGGATCGCGGCGAGCAGATCGACCAGGAAGCCGAGCGTCAGCGCCACGCGGGGCGACGCGACATGGGTGATGAACAGCGCCACCGCGACCGCGAGCGGGACGGCGATGACGACGGCGACACAGGCTGCCAGAACCGTGCCGAAGGCGAGCGGCGCGACGTAGTCGATGAAGCTCTGACCGCCGGGCAGTTCGGACGGGGATGCCGTGATCGCCGGCATGCCCTCGGCGACGAGGAAGACCGCGACCCCGGCCAGCAGGGCCAGGATCGTGACCGCGGCGATGACCGCGACGTTGGAGAAGATCCGGTCGCCGCGGCGGCGGCGCCCTCCGGACGCCGCCGCCAGCAGCTGGCCGGCATTGGTGGTGGTGTCGACCGAGGACACCCGGGGTCTAGCCTTCGATCGCTTCCACCGCCGGGGTGATCTTCTTCGTCAGAGCCGGGGAGAGCGGAGCCGAGCCGGCCTGTTCGGCGGCCAGTTCCTGCCCTTCGGGGCTGATCACGGATTCGAAGTACGCCTTGACGATGGCGGCTTCTTCGGCCGAGCCGTATTTGGTGCAGCCGATCAGGTACGAGGTGAGGACGATCGGGTAGGTCCCCTGGGATTCCGTCTTCCGTTCGAGCTTGAACGGGAACGTGTACTTGTCGGAGACGAGTTCCTTGTCGATCGGCGACTCCTCGAGGACCGCGGCCGCGGCTTCAGCCGTCGGCAGCTGCCAGGTCTTGCCGACCTTGATTTCGGCGATCCCGAGTTCTCCGGCCTGGCTGGCATCGGCGTACCCGATCGCCCCTTCGCCAGCGGCGACGGCTTCGACCACCCCCGAGGTGCCTGAGGCCGCCTCGCCGCCCTTGACCGGCCAGGTCCCTTCCGGTTCGTAGGTCCAGACGCTCGGAACCACCTCGTGCAGGTATTCGGTGAAGTTCTGCGTCGTCCCGGACTCGTCGGAGCGGTTGACGGGGGTGATGCGGGTTTCGGGCAGCTTCACGCCGGGGTTGTCCTTGGCGATCGCCGGGTCGTTCCACTGGGAGATTTCCTGGTTGAAGATCTTCGCCAGGGTTTCCGGGTCGAGCCGCAGCTTTTCGACTTCGGGCAGGTTGTAGATGATCGCGATCGGCGAGACGTAGTTGGGGACCTCGATCAGTTCGCCCGGTTCGCAGCGCTTCGCGGCCTTTTCGAGTTCGCCTTCTTCGGTCGAGAGCGCCGCGTCGCTGCCCGCGTAGGCGACGCCGCCGGCGATGAACTGTTCACGGCCTCCGCCCGACCCAACCGGGTCGTAGGAGATGGTGACTCCCGAGTTTTCGCTCTCGAAGGTTGCGATCCAGGCTTCCTGGGCCGCCTGCTGCGCCGTCGAGCCGGCGCCGGCCACTTCCCCTGAGAGTTCGCTCCCCGAGGTCCCTTCGCCGCCGCCTCCACCACACGCGGCAATCCCGAGCGCGAGCGCTGCGGCCGCTACGAGCACCGCGATCCACCTAGTGCCTGACATCATTCTCCCTCTTGATCGTTGGCGGGTTGTGACGCCGGCGAGACCGACGTCGGAAGTCACGTGTCCGATTTGCGACCCTGGACCCTGCTGCCTGTCCGGGTCGACGTTGTGAAAAGGATGTAAAGGCCACCCCAGCCGCCTTGCCGAGCACCCTGCCCGGTCATCCGTCGGGCGAGAACCGATAGCCGATCCCGTTGTGCGTGTGGATCAGCTGGACCCCGGGGAGCGCAGCTCCCAGCTTCGACCGGAGGCGGCTGATGTAGACGTCCACCGAGCGGTCCTCCGGCCGCAGCCGGCTTCCCCAGACCTCCGCGAACAGCTCCTCCCGGGTCATGATGCGCTGCGGATGGGAGGAGAGCGTGACGAGAAGCTGCAGCTCGCGCATCGTCAGGCTGAGGGGGCGGCCGTCGACCAGGGCCGCGTGCTCCTCGGGTCGGATCTCGAGCCGCCCGGAGGTCGCCTGCGAGGGAGTCCCTGATCCGATCGCCATGATCGCCGATCATGGCGAGGATCCCGCCTGAGCCCGTTACCCGCCGGTGAAGGTACCGTGAACGACCTGTGAAGATCGCTCCGGATCCGCGGCCACGTCGGCGGTCAGCAGATCGTCTTCGAGGGCCTCTCCCACGGGCTCGGGATCGAAGCGATAGCCGACGCCGAAGTGCGTGTGGATGTAGGCGAAGTTGGGGGATCGCTTCTCGAGCTTCTGGCGCAGCTTGCGGATGAAGACGTCGACCGAGCGATCGCCGTGGGCCATCGCGTAGCCCCAGACCCGCTGATAGATCGTCTCCCGCTCGAGCACCTGGCCGCGGACTTCGGCGAGCAGATGCAGCAGCTCGAACTCGCGCCGCGTCAGGTCGAGGCTCTCGCCGCCGACGAACGCCTGGAACTGGTCGGGGCGGATCTCCAGCTCGGCGGCGATCAGCGGCATCGCCGCGGCTTCGTGACGACCGCGGCGCCGCCGGCGCGAGACGGCCTCGATCCGCGCCATCGCCTCCTCCGGGTGGCAGGGCTTGGTGATCCAGTCGTCGGCGCCCAGGCGCAGGCCGCGAACACGCTGGGCGACGCTGGAGCGACCGGTGCAGACGATCACGCCGAGATCGGGGAGCACGCCGCAGACGCGCTCGAGATAGCTCCACCCTTCCTCGTCGAGGGCGGCGGGGTCGAGGAGGAGAGCGTTGAGCTTCATCGCCACGAGCTCCTGCGGCGGCACCGCGCTGGCCGCCTGCCGGAGCTGCCAGCCGGCAGCCTCGGCCCGTTTGGCGAGAACGGTGACGAAGCCGCTATCGGTGTCGATGACCGCGAGCCTGATGGTGTTCTGAGTCTGGCTCACGGATCGGCGGCACCACGTCGGGCGATGGTCGATAGAAGCGGCAAGACGCGGCGATTGTATGCGTAGGGCGACACCGGCAAGGCCGTCTTCACGGAATTCTTACAGGTAGGTCGATTCGAAATTGCGGAAAAGCAGCGCCTGTCGCGGGCCGGGAGAAGCAGGCCGGCCATCGCTCCTCGCGGTGCGCTAGATTCCCGAGCCGTGAAGCGCGCGGTCGCAGCCCTGATCCTCTCCCTGGCGCTGATGCTCGTGGCCGCCCCGGCGGCGCTCGCCGACAACGGAGTCGGGCTCGCCGGCCCGACCACCGACAAGACCGTCACCTTCTTCTGCTTCGGCGTGATGGGCTTCTTCGTGCTGCTCGTCGTCTGCCTCTCGCTGCTCCAGATGCGCGCCGACAGGCGCAAGGAAGAGCGCAAGCAGACCCTCAAACGGCTCTCCTAGGCGAGCTCAGGAGAGCCGGAAGCCGCTGAGGAGGCGCTTCTCGGTCTCCCCCTCCACCTCGGCGACCACTTCGACGCGTCCCTCGAGCGGGGTCCCGCGGATCTTGGTCGCCAGCAGGTCGTCGACCTGGAAGATGCCGGCCGAGTTGTTGAGCCGGATCTCCAGCCGCACGGGCCGCTCGTCGCCGGCCTCGATCCGCACCTCGTCGATCGCGGCGGCGGAGATCGAATGGATCCCCTCGTGCCCCGCCTCGAGCGGGATCCGCGTCCGCCCCTGGGCCATGTCGAGCGCGTCGGCGACGCGGACGACGCCCGCCTCGACGGTGTAAGGCTCGCCGCGGCGGCGGTGGCCGATGATGGCGTGCAGGATCTCCGATGCGACGACGGTCCGCTCGGGCTCCCGGTAGGAGCTCGCGAGCAGGCGGTCGAGCGCGCCCCCCGCCAGGAAGAGGGAGTAGGTCTCGTGGTCGGCGCGGTGGATCGACATGCCCACGTCGTGCAGGAGGGCGCCGCCGGCGACGACGACCTCGGCGTCGCGATCCCGCATCCCGTGATCGCTGACCATCGCCGGCTCGACCCCGGCCTTGACCAGCAGCCTCAGGAGCCGCAGCGCGATGTTGAGGACGATCTGCGTGTGGACCCAGGAGTGGTCGGACATGCCGAGGCGCTCCGCGTGGACCTGCGCCATGTACCACCAGGCGCGGACCTGGTCGTCGGCGTTGACGGCGTCGAGGAAGGCCTCGAGCTTCCGGTTGCCGCGGGTCGGCGCCCGCACGCTCGCCTCGGCGACGGCGTCCCCCGGCGGCTTGCGTGCCGGGCCCTCCGGCGCCGGCGCGGGAACTCTCTCCTCGGACGGCACGCCGATGATCGTAGGGGAGCCGCCGGGCGCTCCGCGCGGCAGGCCGGAAGGGTCAGCCGCAGACCGGCCAGGGGCTCGAGCCGGACCTGACATACAGGAGGGCCGCCCGATAGTCCTGCTCGGCCGCCGATGCGGCGGCGGGGTCGCCGTGACCGCCGACCGATTCCCATGTCCCGAGGTCGAACTGGTACTTGCCCCGGTAGGTGCCGTCTGCGGACACCGCCCGCGGGTCGCCGCCGGACTCGCAGGAGGCGATCGATTCCAGCGTCACGAGCGAGACGCCGCCCGGAAGGTCAGCGAAGCGTTCGCGTCGCTCCCGACTCTTCCTGATGGCCGCGGCCCGCCGCCTGGCCGCGATCCGCTCCACCGCGACGTCGATCGAGTGCTGGAAGCGTGCGGAGGGCCCCTGCAACGGCGTCATCGCGACGACCTCGGCGTTCGCCACCGCGGCGCCCCTCGCCCCGTC
>JBLNAC010000286.1:0-4104 GCA_050259155.1 Syntrophothermus sp. | reverse complement strand
ATCGCTGATACTCCCCGCGCATGCAGTGAAAGCAGGTCCCGCAGGCCACCTGGAAGGCCCCCGCCACCCGATCCCCGACCGCGACCCGCGTCACCGCGTCGCCCACCTCGACCACCGTGCCGACGTACTCGTGGCCGATCGTGAAGCCCGGTTCGATCTCGAGCCTCCCGTGGTAGATGTGGAGGTCGGATCCGCAGACGCCGGTCGCGTCGACGCGGACGACGGCATCGCGCGGGGATTCGACCTCGGGAGTGGGACGTTCCTCGATCCTGACCTCGCCGGGGCCCTGGATTGTCAGCGCGCGCATTCGGGCTGGAAATCTATTGATCGACCGACGGAGCCCCTGCTCAGACCTTGTAGCCGCCGTCGACGCTGATCACCTGGCCGGTGATGCCCGCGCCCTCCGGCCCCGCCAACAGCGTCGCCATCGGCGCCAGCTCCACGGGAGCGAGGACCCGGCCCTGGACCGTCTGGGCGGCGGCCTTGGCCCGCGCTGCCTCGGCCGCCCCGCTGCCGGCCCAATCGAGGAGCGCGGTCTCGGTCCAGCCGGGGCAGAGGCAGTTGACCGTGACCTCGGCCGGGACCTGGTAGGCCAGCGAGCGGGTGAGGCCTACGATCCCGTGCTTGGCCGCGCTGTAGGCGATCGTCCCTCCGCCGTGCGTCGCGTAGCCGGAGCCGATGTTGACGATCCGGCCGTAGCCGCCGTCGACCATGTGCGGCAGCGCAGCCCGCGAGGCGTAGTAGGCGGTGGTGAGGTTGAGGAAGACGTTCTGCTCGAAGAGGTCGTCGTCGTGAACGAGCGGGGCGAGCTTCTCGACGTCCCCGACCAGGCCGCCGACGTTGTTGACGAGGATGTCGAGGCGCCCGAACCGCTCGTGGGCGTCCTCGACCGCCCGCTTCAGCGCCTGCCCGTCCATACAGTCGACGACGAGGGGGAGGCCGTCGGCCCCCAGCTCCCGTGCCCCGGCGACGACCGCGTCGAGCTCCTCCCGGGTGCGGGAGAGGACGGCGACCCGCGCCCCCTCCGCGGCGAGCCCGAGGGCGATCGCGCGCCCGATCCCGCGGCCGCCGCCGGTGACGATTGCGACGCGGTCGCGCAGCCTGGTGCCCCGCTCCGCCGGCGCGAAGCTCGCCGCGGGTGCCTCTGAAGCCATCTGAAACCCTCCTGATCGCTGAGCGCCTTCGGACCGGGCGAACCTAGCGCGGGTCGACCGGGGTCGCGCTCAGCGTTCGAACCAAGCTCGTCGTTCCTCCAACGGGCGCGAGAGGTAGTCGCGGAGCGCCGGCGCGGCTTCGGGCGACTGCTTGGCGCGGTAGGCGCTCTCGAGCTCGAAGTCCAGCGCGACGGGGAGGGGCACTCCCTGGCTCTGGTAGACGATCCGCTTCGCCATCGCGACCGCGGTGCGCGGCAGCGCCGCCATCCGCTCTGCGATCTCGATCGCGGTCGCCAGCGCGTCGTCCTCGAGCATCTCGAGGAGGCCTGCCTCGTGGGCTTCCTCGGGCGTCAGCGCCCGCGCCCCGGCGCCGAGAAGCATCGCCTTGCCCGGGCCGATCATCCGCGCCATCCGGGCCAGGCCGGTGCCGCCGGGCACTATCCCCAGCCGGGTCTCGATCAGGCCGTAGCGATGGTCGGCGCGTTCGCCGACGCGGATGTCGGCGGAGAGCGCGAGCTCGAAGCCGAGGCCCATGGCGTCGCCGTTGAGGGCGGCGACGATCGGCATCGGCGCCCTGTTCATGTCCTGGGTGAGGACGTGGATCCTGCGGCTCCGCCGCGGCGCCTCGATCGGCCCCTCGGGCTCGACCTGCTTGAGGAGGATCCCGTCCACTTCGAAGTGGGTGATGAACTTCCCCGGCCGGCCGCCGGCGAGGACGACCGCGGGGACCTGTCGCGCGGTCCAGTCGGCGACGAGCTGCTCGAGCTGGCCGATGTCCTCGTCGGTGTAGTAGTTCATCGGCGGCCGGTCGAACCTGGCGACGACGACGCCGCTCTCTCCCTCCTCAACCCTCCACATCGTGCTGAGGATATTCCCCGGGGCGCCCTGCTAGGGCGTGCGGCGGCGCAGGGTGACGGCCCCGAGAAGCAGCGCCGCGACGATCGCGCCGACGACCACGGCCACGTCCACCCATCCCGCGGCGCCGAGGCTGCCGTCGACGGTGACGCGCTGGAGCGCGTCGAAGGCGTAGGTGAGCGGCAGTGCGTAGGACACCGCTTCCAGGAAGGGCGCCATCTGGTCGCGGGGAACGAACAGCCCGCAGAGCAGCAGCTGCGGGAAGACGAAGGCGGGCATGAACTGGACCGCCTGGAACTCGGTGCGGGCGAAGGCGCTGACGAAGAGGCCGAGCGCCATCCCGAGGACGGCGTTGGCCACCGCCAGGGCCGTGACCGCGAGCGGCGACCCCGCGACGTCGAGCCCGAGCAGCCCGAAGGCGACCACCGAGGCGACGACGGCCTGCGCTGCTCCCACGAGGGCGAACGCGAGCGCGTAACCGGCCAGCAGGTCGAGCTTGGCGAGCGGCATGCTCATCAGGCGTTCCAGGGTGCCGCTGGTCCGCTCGCGCAGCATCGTGATCGAGGTGACGAGGAACATGGTGATGAAGGGGAACAGGCCGACCAGCGGGCCGCCGATGCTCTGGAAGGCCGCCGGGTCGGATTCGAAGGCGTACTTGAGGATCGTCAGGAGCGCCGGCGGCACGACGAGGAGGAGCGCGATCGTGCGCGGATCGTGGCGCAGCTGGAGCAGAACCCGGGCCGCGGTGGCGGCGGTGATCCGGACGCTCACCCGGCCTCCCTCGCCTCGATAAGCCGCAGGAAGGCGTCGTCGAGGCCGTCCTCGCCGGTGCGGCGGCGCAGCTCGCCGGGGGTGAGGGCCGCCAGCAGCTCGCCCTCGCGCATCAGCAGCAGGCGGTCGCAGCGATCGGCCTCGTCCATCACGTGGCTGGAGACGAGCAGCGTGACCCCGCCCGCGGCCAGCTCGGCGAAGGTCGACCAGAGCTCGCGCCGGAGGACCGGGTCGAGGCCGACGGTCGGCTCGTCGAGCACCAGCACCCGCGGCTCGCCGAGCAGCGCGGTCGCCAGCGAGACGCGGGCGTGCTCGCCGCCGGACAGGCTGCCCGCGAGGCGGTCGGCGCGCTCGCCCAGGGCGACGATCTCGATCGTCTCCTCGATCCGGCCCCGGGGCGCGCCGAGGACGCGGCAGAAGTAGGCGAGGTTCTCGCGCACGGTGAGGTCGCGGTAGACGGAGGGCGCCTGGGTCACGTAGCCGACCAGGGGGCGCAGCTCCGGCGAGCCGGCGGCCCGCCCGAGCAGGGTGACCCGGCCCGACTCGACCAGCTGCAGCCCGACCACCGCGCGCATCAGCGTCGTCTTGCCGCAGCCCGATGGCCCGAGCAGGCCGGTCACGCTGCCGGCCCGCACCTCCGCGCTCAGGCCGTGGAGCACCTCCTGCCCGCCGCGGCGAACCCGCAGCCCCTCGATCGAGATCGCGGCGTCCTCGCCTGCGGATGCGGTGCTCGCCGCCGCCACGGCGGCAGGTTATCCCCGGCCGCGGCGCTCGAGGTGCGCGTAGACGAACTGCTGGGCGGCGCCGCGGGGCGTCCGGTGCTCGTGCAGCCGGGCGGAGACGAGCTCGTACTCCTCGCCCAGCAGGCCCGCGATCGCCGCCGCGTCGTAGCGGCGGACCGGCAGGCCGCTGCATTCACTCGGCCCCTCCGGCCCGAACGTCGCGAGGACGAGATGTCCGCCGGGCGCGAGGGAGCGGCCGAGGGTGCGCAGGTAGGCCCGCCGGTCCTCCTCGGAGACCATGAAATGGAAGACGGCCCGGTCGTGCCAGAGGGCGAACGCGCGGCCGAAGTCGGCGCGCCTCACATCGGTCTCGATCCAGCGCACGCGACCCCCGGCCTCCCCGAGCTCGGACCGGGCCCGCGCCAGGGCCGCGGCCGAGATGTCGGCGACGGTGACGTCGGCGTAGCCCGCAAGGAGCAGCTCCCCCGCCAGCATCGAGGCCCCGCCGCCGACGTCGATGATCGCGGCGTCGAGGGGGATCGCCGCCTCGGCTATCAGCTCCAGCGAGGTGGTCGGCGCCGGCTCCGTCCAGCTGAGCGCCC
>JBLNAC010000285.1:0-13573 GCA_050259155.1 Syntrophothermus sp. | reverse complement strand
CCAGGACCCCGAGCTCGGCGCCGAGGGCGCTCTCAACCAGCTGCGCGAGCTGATTAGCGTGATGAGGCTCTTCAAGGGCGGGGGCATCGGCCTCGGCCCGTACGCCTTCGCGCCGACCGGGGCCCAGTGCTGGCGCCGGATCGCGACCGGGGCGCCGGCGGCGCGGCCCGGCGGCTATCGGCTCAGCGAGGCCGAGGCCGATGAGCTGGCGGCGTTCGCCCGGGCGCTCGAGGCGCGTCCGGACCCCGACGGCGCCCTGACCTGGGCCGTCGGCCGCTTCGAGATGGGCTGCGAGCGGGCGAGTCCGCTGGAGGGTCTCAGCGACCATCTGCTCGCGCTGCGGGCGGTGCTGGAGGGTCAGGGGCCGGTCGGCGCCTCGCTGCCGATGCGGGCCGCGGCGCTGATCGCCGCCGACGACTCGATCGACCGGATCGAGGCCCGCGAACGGGTCGAGGAGATCCTGGAGCTGGAGCGCGCCGCGATGCAGGGGCGCTTCGTCGAAGGCGCCGGCGAGCTGGCCGTATGGGCGGAGGGCCAGGTGCGCGCGCTGTTGCGCGCCGCCGCGCTCGGTGAGCTGGGCAGCGACCTGATCGGCGCCGCCGACGAGACGCTGATCGCGGCCGGCCTGGCGGAGGGAGACGCCCAGATAACGGTTTCGGTCGAGGAGCCGCTCGCGGCGCCCGGAGGCCAAGCGGAGGACGTGCCGGTCGACTCCCGGTCGTCCGCGCCCCGCTCCGCTCGCGGGCTGATTCCTGGGGAGGCGGGCGCGGGCCCTGGCGCGGACCTCCAAGGCGAGTTCGAACCCGAGGAGGAGGACATGCAGGAAACACGCATCATGGAGCCGATCCCGGCCGAGGACGAGATCAGGATCACGGCCACGCCCTGGCTCGACGAGATCTCCAACGCGCGCCCGGGCGAGTCGCTGGAATGGCCGGCTCCGGCCGACCGCGACATCCAGCATCGCGAGCGCATCGACACTCCGCGCGTCCGCCACCTGTTCCCGGTCCCCGACTCCGACTGGGAGATCCGCGAGCTCGAGTACGAGCACTACAGCCGCCGGCGCGGCGACTGAGAGGGCCCCGAGGCCTCAGGCCCGGCCGGCCGCCATCGCAACCCGCTCCTCGCCGGTTGCGAACAGGTAGCGGTTGATCTCGGCCAGCCCGGCGAGGTCGTGGACGTCCTCGTCGAGGTAGGGCACGCGGATCACGCCCTTGGTCCGCAGCTCGCGCGCCAGGTGGTCGATGTTGCGGGCGTCGCGCTCGGCGAGCGCCTGGTAGTCGGAGAAGTTCGCGGTGACGCGCTGCGCCAGGCCGGCGTCCCCGAGCCTCTCGGTGAGGACCTCCAGCAGGTCGTCGTTCTCCGTCTGCAGCGACTCCGCCGGGTAGTGGACCTTGTTGACGATCACGCCGCCGAAGGGCAGCTTCGCCTCGACCAGCTTGCGGTGGAAGTAGACGGCCTCGTCGATCGGCTCCCCCTGGGGCCCGCAGACGACGAGGAAGCAGGTTCCGGGGTCGGCGAGCAGCTTGTTGACCCGCTTCGCCCGGGCCTGGAATCCGTCGACCATGCCGCTGAAGGCGTTGAAGAACTCCGCCAGGTCGGCGATCAGGTCGAAGCCGACGATCCGCTTGAAGACGCTGAGCGCGACCGAGGCGCCGCGGCCGGCGACCTTGGCGGCGAGGCCGGTCGGCTTCATGAAGACCTTCAACGAGCGTCCTTCGATGAACTGCGTGAGGCGCTTGGGGGCGTCGAGGAAGTCGAGCGCGTTGCGGGTCGGCGGCGTGTCGAGGACGAGCAGGTCGAAGCCGCCTTCGGTGTGCAGCTCGAACAGCTTCTCCATCGCCATGTACTCCTGGGAGCCGGCGAGGGCGTTGGAGATCTGCTGGTAGATCCGGTTTTCGAGGACCCGGTCGCGCGACTCCTCGTCGGGCGCCTGGCGCGCGATCAGCTCGTCGAAGGTCTGCTTGGGGTCGAGCATCATCGCCCACAGCTCGCCCTTCATCTCGATCCCCTGCCGGTCGAGGAGGGCAGGATCGACCCGGCGCGCCTCGTTGCCGAGCTCCTCCATGCCCAGCGAGTCGGCGAGCCGCTTCGCGGGGTCGATCGTCAGCACGCAGACCTTCAGCCCCCGGGACGCCATCCCCGCGGCGATCGCCGCCGAGGTCGTCGTCTTGCCGACGCCGCCCGAGCCGGCGCAGATGCAGATCGACTTGCCGTCCAGGACCTCGTCGAGCGTGGGCATCAGGTCAGCCTCCGCGCCAGCCGCCGCGCGGCCTCGACGCCCAGCTCCGGCTCGAACAGGAAGGGGAGGGTCTTGACCGGCGCCTGCACGCGGCGGCGCAGCCGCGCCAGCTGCGCGCGCTGGGAGCGGGCCCGGTCGAACTCGGAGATCGCCGCCCGCGCGGCGGCGCGCGGCGCCTCCTCCTCGCCGGCGGCGACCGTGGACAGCTTGGCCGCCTCCTGCTTCGAGAACCGCTCCGGGTAGAGCGCGTTGAGGTAGACGCGGTCGACGGCGACGCCGACCTCGTCGCGCAGATCCCGCTCCAGCGCCGCCGACTCGTTGACGGGCATCTCCTCGGGCAGGGCGACGATCGCGGCCCCGGTGTCGTCGTGGTTCGTGATGAAGCGATCGAGCGTCTGCGCCTGCGAGTGGATCGGACCGACGCGGGCGATCGAGGCGAAGGTGCGCGGGGTCTGCAGGAAGCCGACGCCGTGGCCGGTCGCCGGGGCGTCGACGATCACCAGGTCGTACTTCCGGCCCGACTTGACCTTGCGGTCGAGCTGGGCGAGCTCCCAGATCTTGCCGATCGTCACCAGCTCCTTGAGCCCGGGGGTGGCGGCGGCGAGGTAGTTGAAGATGCGACTGCGGAAGAGCATGTCCCGCATCGCCCGCACCTTCAGCTGCAGGAGCACGTACTCGCGCATCGACTCGTCGGGGTCGATCGAGATCGACCACAGGTTCTCCTCCATCTCGACCTCGTGGAAGCCGACCTCGGCGTGGTCGAACATCCGCGAGGCGTTCTCCTGGGAGGCCACCTCGCAGACGATCGTCCGCTTGCCCTCGGCCGCGGCCCGCAGCCCCAGCGCCACCGCGACGGTCGTCTTGCCGACGCCACCCTTGCCGGTGACGATCACCAATCGCTTGTCGAGTAACTCGGGAATCGGGCAATTCCTAGCAATTTCGAGATCGAGCAGGAAAAGCGGGTCCCCATCCGAATATCCGCGCAATGGGATTTCTAAGCCGCAAGAAGCCGAAGCCCGCGCCCGTCGCCGTCGAGGAGCAGAGCCCCATCGACGAAGAGCTGCAGCGCATGGAAGAACTCGTGCCTGAGCCCGCCGTGGCCGAGGATCCGGCCGCGGAGGCGCAGCTCGAGGAGCCTGTCGAGGAGGCGGTCCCGAGCGTCCGCGAGCGGTACGTCGAGGACGAGATCGAGGCGGGGTTCGCCGACGTCGTCGAGGAGGAGGAGGAGCTCGAGCCGTCCCCCGAGGAGGACGGGCGGATGCGGGCCGCCGACCTGATCGCCCCCAGCCGCAGCGACTTCATCGCCGAGCGGCGCGCCGAGGAGGAAGCGCCGGTCAAGCACGCCGAGGTGATCGCCTTCGCCAACCAGAAGGGAGGCGTCGCCAAGACGACCACCACCCTGAATCTCGCCGTGGCGCTGTCGGAGGCCGGCCACCGCGTCCTCTGCGTCGACCTCGACCCGCAGGGCAACCTGACGATGAGCCAGGGAATCGATCCCGACAAGGTCGAGACGAGCCTCTACGACGTCCTGGTCAACGACGTGCCCATCTCGGAGATCATCGTCCGCCGAGAGGTCGACATCGCGGTCGCCTCGATCGACCTGGCGGGAGCCGAGATCGCGATGAGCACCAAGATCGGCCGCGAGCGCTCGCTGGAGAAGGCGCTGAAAGAGGTGCTCGCCGACTACGACTTCGTCTGCATCGACACCCCGCCGAGCCTCGGCCTGCTGACCATCAACGCGCTGACCGCCGCGAACAAGGTCATCGTCCCGGTCCAGTGTGAGTACCTGTCGATGCGTGGGCTGGTCCAGCTGCAGAACACGCTGCGGATGATCCAGGAGAACCTCAATCCAGATGTCCACATCGAGGGCGTCCTGCCGACGATGTTGGATTCGAGGACCGTGCACGCCAAGGAAGCGGTGGAGATCCTCGAAGAGAACTTCGGCGACCTCGTCTTCCACACGCGCATCCGCAAGGCGATCAAATTCGCCGAGGCACCGGTCAAAGGGTCCAGCGTCCTCAAGTACGATTCCGGTTCCAGCGCCGCGAACTACTACCGAGAGCTGGCTAAGGAGGTTCTGGCGAATGGCTCGGCGTAAGAAGCGCGCAAGCATGCGTGAGGGTCCCCTCGCCGAACTCTTCCGCGCCACCTCCGACGACGTCGCCCCGCGCTACGGCCGCGAGGATCCCGCCGAGGCAAGGAAGGTTGCTGACGAAGCGGCGTCGGACGTGGCTGCCCCGTCCGCGGGTCCTGTCGCGGAGGCGGATGCCTCGTCCTCGCGAGCTGCGAGCGAGGCACCCATCTCCACGCCACCCCCGGATGCGGCCGCGTCGATGGACGCCGCTTCCTCGGACGCGGCACCTGAAGCTTCTGCTCCTTCGGAGCCTGAGCACTCCGATGCCGAGCCGTCCTTTTTCGACCAGGACGCCGACGAGGCGCCCGCCCCCGAGAGCCCCCCCGAGCGCTTGAAGCGGGTCTTCTCCGAGGAGCCGCGGCCGCGCATCGACCGCGAGGACTACCTGCCGGCGTCGCCGCGGTATGGGCGCGAGGAGCCCGCCTACGAGCCGCCCGGCAGCGGCGAGCCGCACCAGCCGGTGATCAAAGTCGTCGGCGTCGGCGGGGCCGGGGTCAACGCGATCAACCGCATGGTCGACGCCCGCATCCCCGGGATCGAGTTCGTCGCGGTCAACACCGACCTGCAATCGCTGCAGCTGTGCGTCGCCGACGTCACCGTCCACATCGGCGACGAGCAGACGCGCGGCCTCGGCGCCGGCGCCGACCCCGAGGTCGGCCACCGTTCCGCGTTCGAGGAGCAGGACAAGATCAAGCGGCTGCTGAAGGGCTCGGACATGGTCTTCGTCGCCGCCGGCGCCGGCGGCGGCACCGGCTCGGGCGCCGCCCCGGTGGTGGCCCGGCTCGCCCGCGAGGTCGGGGCGCTGACGGTCGGGATCGTCACCAAGCCGTTCAGCTTCGAGGGCAGCCGCCGCCTCGGCCAGGCCGAGAAGGGGATCGAGGAGCTGGCGGCCGAGGTGGACACCCTGATCGTCGTCCCCAACGACCGCCTCCTCGAGGTGCTCGACCAGCAGACCTCGATGGTCGAGGCCTTCCGGGTCGCCGACGACGTCCTGCGCCAGGGCGTGCAGGGCATCTCCGACCTGGTCACGCTCCCCGCCGTGATCAACCTCGACTTCGCCGACGTGCGCACGATCATGTCCGACGCCGGCCGGGCCCTGCTCGGGATCGGCATGGCATACGGCGACGAGCGGGCCGTCCTCGCCGCCGAAAAGGCGATCTCCTCGCCGCTGCTGGAGACCTCGATGGAGGGGGCGCGCGCGATCCTGCTCTCGATCACCGGCGGCGCCGACCTCTCGCTGGTGGAGGTCTCCGAGGCTGCCAAGGTGGTCGGCGAGGCCGCCCACCCGGACGCCAACATCATCTTCGGGGCCAACGTCGACGACGAGCTGGGCGACCAGATCTGGGTGACCGTCGTCGCCACCCGCTTCGACGGACGCGGCGCGACCCCGCGGCGCAGCAGCGAGCCCACGATTCGCCGCACCAAGGACGCCGAGCAGCGCCGGGGCCGGCCCGCCCCCGAGCGCGACAGCGACCTCGGCATCGAAGTCCCCGAGTTCCTCCCCAGCTGAACCGCCGCCCCATGCGCGGGGTAGTCGCAGCCGGTCACCCCCGCACCGCCGAGGCCGGCGCAGGCGTCCTCGCCGACGGCGGCAACGCGGTCGACGCGGCCGTGGCGGCGGTGCTCGCCTCGTTCGCGGTGGAGAGCCCGCTGACGGGCTTCGGTGCCGGCGGCTACATGATGGTCGCGGAGCCTGGCGCCGCCCACGTCGTCCTGCTCGATTTCTTCGTCGCCGCCCCGGGCCTGGACGCGATCGAGCGCCGGGCCGAGCTGGTGCCGATCCCGGTTCGCTTCGACGCCGAGACCGAGCAGGTCTTCTACGTCGGCCCCGCCTCGTGCGGGGTGCCGGGAACGGCCGCGGGGCTGGAGCGCGCGCTGGAGCTGTACGGCTCGGCCCCGCTCGCCGAGCTCGCCCGGCCGGCGATCGCGCTCGCCCGCGACGGCGCGCCGGTGAACGCCCAGCAGGCCTACATCCTCGACATCCTCGAGCCGATACACATGCGCCTGCCCGGCACCCGCGAGCTCTACGCGCCGGCCGGCCGCACCCTGCGCGAGGGGGAGGACTTCCGCTTCCCGGAGCTGGCGGAGGCGCTCGAGCTGTTCGCGGCCGAAGGGGCCGAGCCCTTCTACCGGGGCGGCGTCGCCGCCCGGCTGAGCGAGTTCGTCGTCGCCCAGGGCGGCACGATCGGCCCCCGGGACCTCGCCACCTACGAAGCGCTGCAGCGGCGGCCGATCGCGGCGCCGTTCCGCGGCGCCGAGGTCCTCACCAACCCGCCCCCGTCCTCGGGCGGGATCCTGATCGCCTACTGCCTCGGGCTGCTGGAGCGGCTCGGCGAGCGGAGCGGCCCCGAGCAGCTGGTGGCGGCGATGGGCGCGGCGAACGACCTCCGCGACCTCGAGTTCGCCGAGTCCCTCTACGAGGAGGGGATGGAGGCGGGCATCCTCGACCCCGGCGGCCTCGACCTCGCCGCCGCCGACCTGCTCGGCTCGACGACCCACGTCTCGGTGCTCGACGCCGCGGGGACCTGCGCCTCGGTGACCTGCTCCAACGGCTCCGGCTCCGGAGTCCTCGTCCCGGGGACCGGGGTGATCCTCAACAACATGCTCGGCGAGGAGGACCTCAACCCGCTCGGGTTCCACAAGATCGCGCCCGGCCGGCGGGTCCCGTCGATGATGGCGCCGACGATCGTCCGCCGCGCGGGCGAGGTCGAGCTGGTGCTCGGCAGCGCCGGCTCGAACCGGATCCGGTCGGCGATCTTGCAGACCGTCGTCCGCGCCGTCGAGGAGGGACTCCCTGTCGACGCGGCGGTGGCGGCGCCGCGACTGCACTTCGAGGGGGGGATCGTCCAGGCCGAGCCGGGGATCCCCGAGGAGGCGCTGGCGCGCCTGGAGGCGAGCGGGCTGCCTGTCTCCCGCTGGCCGGCGATCAACCTATTCTTCGGCGGCGTGCAGGCGGTGGCGCGCGATCCCGGGACCGGCGCCCTGAGCGGCGGGGGCGACCCCCGGCGCGGCGGGGCGGTGGCCGCGGCGTGATCGATTTCGAGGCCGAGGGCCTGCTCGACGACCTCGAGGGCGAGGCGCGCGAGGCGCGGCTCGGGCTGCTGCGCCAGCTGCGCGAGGAAGGGGTGCCGCTGGAGGAGCTTCGCGACGCCGTCGCGGCGGGACGGTTGATGCTGCTCCCCACCGAGCGCGCGCTCGCCGGCGACGGCCCCCGCTACACCGCGCGCGAGATCGCCGAGCGCTCGGGGATCGAGTTGGAGCTGCTGCAGCGCTTCCGCGCCGCCCTCGGCGTCCCCTACGGCGATCCCGACGAGCGGGCGGCGACCGAGGGCGACCTGGAGGCGGCGCTGCGGACCAAGGCGCTGCTCGACGCCGGGCTGCCGTCCGACGGCCTGCTGCAGACCGCGCGCACCGTCGGGATGGGAACCGCGCGGATCGCCCAGGCCAACCGCGAGCTGACGATCCGCAGCCTGACCCGGCCCGGGGACACCGAGCGCGACGTCGCCAACCGCTTCGCCCTCGCCGCCAGGCACCTGCTGCCCCTCGTCGGCCCGACCCTCGTGTACGCCTTCCAGCTCAACCTGCTCGAGCAGGTCCGACGCGACGTCCTCGGCGCCGCGGACCTCGCCGCGGGTGAGATCGGCGGAGCCGTCGGGCTGACGATCTGCTTCGCTGACATGGTCGAGTTCACCAGCCTCGGCGAGGAGATCGCGCCGGAGGAGCTGGGCATGGTCGCCGGCCGCCTCGAGGAGATGGCGACGGCGGTGGCCGAGGCCCCCGTCCGCCTGATGAAGATGCTGGGCGATGCGGCGATGCTGGTCTCGGCGGAGGCCAGGCCGCTCGTCTCGGCGGCGCTCGAGCTGATCGCGGCCGCCGAGGCCGAAGGCGAGCAGTTCCCGCTCCTGCGGGCCGGGCTGTCGACCGGCCCGACGCTGCCGCAGTCGGGCGACTTCTACGGCCGCTCGGTCAATCTGGCGAGCCGCATCACCGGCATCGCCCGTCCCGGCAGCGTCCTCGTCGACGGCGCGACCCGCGAGGCCGCCGGCGAGGGATTCCACTACTCGCGCGCCGGCGAGCGCCACCTGAAGGGGATCGAGGGCCGGGTGCCGCTTTTCCGCGTGCGGCGAGAGCCGAAGCGGCGCGGGTGACCCGCCCCGCTCGCACCCACGGGCAGGCAGGGGTGCGTGCAGGGGCGGGTCTGCGCAGGAGCGGGTCTGCGCTTCAGGCGGATACGCGAACAGCGTCGTCGACCTTGTCCGGGCTATAGGCCGGACAAAGTCGACGACGGCGAAGTCAGGCGGGCTTGCGAAAGTCAGACGGGCTTGCGCCCGGAGACGAGCAGGTTGTAGAAGAGCTCGGCCGGCAGGTTGGGCTCCAGCAGGCTGGTGTCGACGCGCTGCAGGGCGAGGTAGCTCCGGAAGGCGAAGCGGCGCCAGCGAAGCGGAACCGACTCCGGCTCGGCGCTCGACTCGACCGTGCGCAGGCCCCAGCCCCAGGCGTTCGAGAGGAGCTCCTCGCCGCCGACGCGGCGCTCCTCGAAGCCGGAGTCGCGGAGGAGGCGGCGCAGATCGGCGGGGGCGAAGGCGTGGACGTCGACCTCGCTCTCCAGGGCGTGGCCCTGCGACTGATCGGCTTCGGCGACCAGCCGCCGGCGCGAGCCGGTGAGCCGGCGCCAGGCCGGCGCCAGCAGCGTGCCGGCCCGCTTCGGCAGCGCGGCGAGCCGGTCGCCGTAGCGCGAGGGCTCGCCGGCGAAGGCGACCGTGCCCCCGGGACGGAGGACGCGGCGGAACTCGGCGAAGGCGCGGTCCAGATCGGGTATGTGATGCAGCACCGCGTGGCCGAAGACGAGGTCGAAGCTCTCGTCCTCGAAGGGCAGCCGCTCGGCGTCGGTGGCGACGGTGGCGACCTCGATCCCCAGCGAGTCCGCGGTGGCGGCGAGCCGCTTCAGCATGCCGGCAGAGATGTCGGTCGCGGTGAGGCGCTCGATCGTCCCCAGCTGCACCAGGTTGAGCGAGAAGTAGCCGGTCCCCGAGCCGATCTCGAGCGCGTCGCCGAAGCGGCGGCCGTCGAGCCCGCCCAGCGCCTTCGTCAGCTTCAGCCGCACCTGCTCCTGGCCGATCGCCCCGAAGTCGATCCCCCACTTGGCGTCGTACTCGTCGGCCGCCGCGTCGTGGTAGCGGGTGTTGACGTCTCGGATGTGGTCCGGGGTGGCGGTCGCGGGCGCCGGCATCGGGGCGGAACTCTACGCGGAATCGCGCAATCGACGGGCGCTCGCCGCGCGCCGGTAGCTTGCCGGGCGTGAGCCGGGAGTTCCTCCAGGAAAACCAGCCCCCGGGAGTGCCGCCGCTGCCGCTGACCGGGGAGCGGACGCTGCCCGACGTCCCCGAGGAGAACTACTGGTATCGCCGCCACCTCGTCGTCTACGAGTGGATCGCGGCGCGGACCTCCGGCAGGCGGGTGATCGACATGGCCTGCGGCGAGGGCTATGGCTCCGACGTCCTCGCGGCCGCCGGCGCCGCCGTCGTCGGCGTCGACGCCAACCCCGAGGCCCACGAGCACGCCCGCCTCCGCTACCGCCGCCCCAACCTTCGCTTCGAGCGGGCCCTGGTCGAGACCTTCGCCGAGCCCTGCGACGCGATCGTCTTCCTGCAGACGATCGAGCACGTGCGCGACGCGGACGCGATTCTCGAGCACTTCCGCTCGATGCTGGCGCCCGGCGGCGTCGCCTACGTCTCGACGCCCAACCTGCTGACCCTGGCGCCCCCCGGGGCGGAGAAGTCCGACAACCCATGGCACGTCCACGAGTACCGCGCCGAGGAGTTTCGCGCCCTCTGCGAGCGGCACTTCCCCCGGGTCGAGCTGCTCGGGCTCCGCCACGCCCGCAAGCTGCGCCTGCACGAGGTGGCGCTGAAGCTGGGCTGGGATGGCGTCCACCGACGCCTCGGCCTCACCGACCGCTTCTACGGCTGGTTCACGCCGGCGATCGCCGCCTCGGACTTCGCGCTGCGCGCTCGCGACCTCGACCGCGCCCTCGACTTCCTCGCGGTCTGCCACGTCGCGCCATGAGGGTGGGGGAGAGCGCCGGCGACCTGGCGATCGTCCTCCATTCCCACATGCCCTACGTCGAGGGCTTCGGCACGTATCCGTTCGGCGAGGAGTGGCTGTTCGACGCGGTGATCCGCTCCTACCTGCCGGTGTTGGAGGTGGCGCGGGACGTGACCCTGACCGTGACCCCGGTGCTGGCCGACCAGCTCGAGGACGAGGGTGCGCGGACGCGGCTGCGCGAGTTCCTGCTGCGCTGGAGGATCGGGGCCGCCGAGGCCGACCTCGGCGAGGTGCCGGGGGAGTGCCGCCCCGCCGTCGAGGCCGAGCTCGCCCGCTGCCGGCGGGCGCTGGAGCTGCTCGACGCCGACGGGGGCGATCCGCTGGCCCCCTTTGCGCGGGCCGCCGCGGAGGGCCGCGTCGCCCTCGCCGCCTCCTCTGCGACCCACGCGATCCTGCCGCTGCTGGCGACGCGGGCCGGGATGCGGCTCCAGATCGACGCCGGCATCCGCTCGCACCGGCGGCGCTTCGGCTGGGACGGCGGCTTCTGGCTGCCGGAGTGCGCCTACGCGCCGGGGTTGGAGTGGAGCCTCGCCGAGCACGGGGTGCGCTGGTTCTGCGTCGACCAGAGCGCTCACGAGGCGCCGCTGGCGGCGCTCGTCCCGATCGCGACCGAGGCCGGCCCGGCGGCGCTGCCGATCGACTGGGAGGCGGTCGCCTGGCTCTGGGCCCTGGACGGCTATCCCTCCGACCCCGCCCACGCCGAGTTCGCCGGCAAGAGCCTGCGCGGCGTCCGCATCTGGCGGATCGGCGGCGGCGCCTACGACCCCGGCACCGCGGTCGCGACCGCGCGCCGGCAGGCCGGCGAGTTCCTCGACGCGGTCGCCGCCCGCCTGCGGCGCTTCGCCGCCGAGCGCCGCCGCCGCGGCCTGATCGTGTTCGCGATCGACACCGAGCTGCTCGGCCACTGGTGGCTGGAGGGGCCGGTCTGGCTGGAGGCGGTGATCGCCGGCGCCGCGGCGGCCGGCGTCCGCCTCCTCACGGTGCCGCGGGCGCTGGCCGAGCACGAGGCCGCGCCGCGGCCGCTGCTGGCCTCCACCTGGGGCGAGGAGAAGGACTTCCGGACCTGGGACTCGCCCCGGGTCGCCGACCTCGCCTGGGGTGCCCGCCGGCTCGAGCTGCGCCTGCTGCGGGCCCTCGGCGCGGGCCTGCGCGGCGCCGCCGCCGAGCGCGCCGCCCGCGAGCTCCTCGCCGTGCAGGCCAGCGACTGGGCGTTCCTCGACGGGCGCGGTCAGGCGGGCGACTACGCCTACCGGCGCGCCACCGACCACGCCCAGGCGCTGCTCGAAGCCCTAGACTCCGACCACGACACCGATCCGCGCATGCGTTCGCTCGCCCCGGACCTGAGCATCGCGCCCCTTCTCGAGCCATGAGCCACCGCCGATGACCAGAGTCCTGATCCTCTCCTGGGAGTACCCGCCCCTGATCGAGGGGGGCCTGGCGAGGCACGTGCGAAAGCTCTCGGAGGCGTTGGTCGCGCTCGGCGTCGAGGTCCACGTCCTCACCCGCGGCGGCGAGGAGTCGCCGGCCGAAGAGGTGTGCGCCGGGGTCCGCGTCCACCGCATCGTCGAGCCGACGCGGCCGACCGACCTGGGCGAGTTCGTGACCTGGGTCGAGCGGATGAACTCCGACATGCTCGCCGCCGGCGTCGAGCTCGGCGACCGCCTCAGCTTCGACGTCGTCCACGGGCACGACTGGCTCGTCGCGAACGCCTGCGACCACCTCGCGCGGCGCATGAAGGCGCCGCTGGTGATGACGATCCACGCGACCGAGCACGGCCGCCACCAGGGCTGGGTCGACAAGCACCCCCAGGCCTACATCCACGGCGTCGAGCGCTGGATCACCAACCGCTCGCGGCGGGTGATCGCCTGCTCGCACTACATGAGCGAGCAGATCGTCGACATCTTCGGCGTCGCCGAGGACCTGGTGACGGTGATCCCGAACGGGATAGACCCCGACGACCTGCCCGAGCAGGACGCCGACGACCTCGCCCGCCTGCGCGCCGAGTTCGCCACTCCCGACCAGCGCCTGGTCCTGCTGATCGGCAGGCTGGTCTACGAGAAGGGGTTCCAGCTGGCGCTGGAGGCGATGCCGAGGGTGATCGAGGAAGCGCCCGGCACCCGCTTCCTTGTCGCCGGCTCGGGCACCCACGAGGCCGAGCTGCACCGGCAGGCCGAGGAGCTCGGCCTGATGGAGCACGGAACCTTCCTCGGCTGGATCGGCGACGACGTCCTGCACTCGCTCTACCGGATCGCCGACCTCACAGTCGTCCCCTCGATCTACGAGCCCTTCGGCCTCGTCGCGCTGGAGGCGATGGCCTCGGGGTGTCCCTGCATCGTCGCCGACACGGGCGGCCTGCGCGAGGTCGTCCCCCACGAGGAGGCCGGGCTGCGCTTCCGCGCCCACGACCCGGACGCGCTCGCCGATGTCGCCGTGCGCGTGCTCCGCGACGACGAGCTCGGCCGGCGCCTCGTCGCCGAAGCCTACGAGCACGTCCGCCGCTTCGACTGGGCCGACGTCGCCGAACGGACGGCGGCCGTCTACGCCGACCTGGTCGGCGCCAGCCTCGACCGCGCCTGAGGGCGGTGCTCAGGCCGGCGGCGGCAGCGTCGTCGGCGCCGCCGGATCGGGCTCCACCGGCTCCGGCCAACGCAGCTGGCGCGGCGCCTCGCGCATCCTGATCACCCGCGCCGGGACCCCGGCGACGACGTCGTTGGCGGGAACGTCCTTCGTCACCACCGCGTTGGTGCCGATCACCGAGTTGTCGCCGATGCTGACGCCGCGCAGGATGCAGGCGCCGTATCCGATCCAGACGTTCGAGCCGACGACCACGTCGCGCTTGTAGATGCCCTGCTGGCGGATCGGTCGCTCGACCTCGACCACGCCGTGGTCGAAGTCGATGAACATCACGCGGTCGGCGACGATGCACTCGCGCCCGATCGAGACGTGCTGGAACGCCGAGATGGTGCACTCCTGACCGATCACGGTCTTCGCCCCGATCTCGACCTCGCCCTCGTGTACGCGGATCTTGCAGTCGTGGCCGATCCACGCCCAGCGGCCGATCCGCAGGGTCGCGTGGCTTCCGATCTCGAGCTTCA
>JBLNAC010000284.1:0-7393 GCA_050259155.1 Syntrophothermus sp. | reverse complement strand
CCGGCCGATTTCGCCGGGGATTTAGCTTCGCCTCGGCGGCGGCCTCTACAGTCAGCCGGGATGAGCTCCGATCCGATCGCCCGCGCCGCCGCCCATATGCCGCGCCGCACCAAGATCGTCGCCACGGTCGGCCCCGCCAGCTGGTCGCGCGAGGTGCTCGAGCAGATGATCGACGCCGGCACCGACGTTTTCCGCCTCAACTTCTCCCACGCGGGCCCCGACAAACAGGCACAGCTGATCGAGGAGATTCGCGGCGCCGGCCGCCGGGTCGGGCGCGAGGTCGCGATCCTCGGCGACCTGCCGGGCCCGAAGCTGCGGATCGGCGAGCTGGAGGGCGACTTCGCCGAGTTGGAGACCGGCATGCACGTGACCCTTACCGCCGAGCAGCTGGAGGGCGACGCCGAGCGGATCCCCGTCTCCTGGCCGGGCGTCCGCGACCTGCACGCCAACCAGCTGGTCTACCTCGCCGACGGCGCGATTCGCCTCCGCGTCCGCGAGCCCGAGGCCGATGGCGTCGGCGCCGAGGTCGAGGTCGGCGGCACGCTCTCCTCCCACAAGGGGATGAACATCCCGGGCGGCGGGGCGCTCCCGGCCGCCACCGAGCACGACCTCGGCTGGGTCGAGTTCTGCGCCCGCCAGGAAATCGACCTGATCGCGGTCTCCTTCGTCTCCACCGCGCACGACCTGGTGCCTGTGCGCGAACGGCTCGAAGCGCTCGGCTCCGACATCCCGCTGATCGCCAAGATCGAGCGCCCGCAGGCAGCGGAGAACGTCGAGGAAATCGCCCGCGCGGCGACCGCCGGGATCATGGTCGCCCGCGGCGATCTCGGGATCGAAGTGCCCCTGGCGGAGGTCCCCAACCTGCAGAAGCGGCTGATCCGCGCCGCCGGGCGCCTCTCCAAGCCCTCGATCACCGCCACCCAGATGCTGGCCTCGATGGTCACCGCCCGCCGCCCCACCCGGGCCGAGGTGACCGACGTCGCCAACGCGATCTACGACGGCTCCGACGCGATCATGCTCTCGGAGGAGACCGCGGTCGGCCAGCATCCGGTCGAGGCGGTGCGGGTGATGGACCGGATCGCGCGCGCCACCGAGCCCGACCTCCCCTACGGCGAGTGGCTCTTCCAGCGCACCGACCAGGCGACCCAGGACGTCTCCGACTCGGTCTCCCAGGGGGCCGTCGGCGCGGTCTACCGGCTCGGGCTGAAGGCGATCGTCGTGCCGACCGAAAGCGGCCGCACCGCGCGGCTGATCTCCGCCCACCGCCCGAACGTCCCGGTGCTGGCGATCAGCCCCAGGATCGAGGCCGTGCGCCGCCTCGGCCTCCTGTTCGGGGTCACCGCGGTCGAGGCCGAGCACCCCGAGGACATCCGCGAGCTGCTCGACCGCAGCGCGCGCCTCGCCGCCCATCACGGCTTCGCCGAGCCGGGAGACCTGATCGCGATCGTCGCCGGGCTGCCCGAGCAGCACCTCGGCACCAACCTCTTCGAGGTCCACAGGGTGCCCGAGTAGCGACGCGCGGCCACCGGCCTCCGATCATCTAGGGTGCGCGCGTGGCCGAGGTGGAGAGAGCCGTTCGCGTCGAGCGGGACGAGGGCCTCACCGTCCTCACCCTCGCCAGCCCCCCGCTGAACCTCTTCGACCGGCGGATGATCGACGACTTCCAGGCGGCGATCGCCAACCTCGCCGCCTCGCCGCCGCGCGCGGTGCTGATCCGGGCCGAGGGGCGCGTCGTCTCCGGCGGCGTCGACGTCCACGTCTTCCAGGGCCTCGATCCCGAGCAGGCGGCGGCGCTCTGGGAGGAGCTGCTGGCGACGATCGACCAGCTCGAGGCGCTGCCGGCGCCGATCGTCTTCGCCGCCCACGCGCTGACCCTCACCGCCGCCTTCGAGATCAGCCTCGGCTGCGACCTGATCGTCGCCTCGCCGCGGGCGCGTTTCGGGCTGGTGGAGAAGGTCGTCGGGCTGACGCCGTCGATGGGCGGCACCCAGCGCATCGCCGAGCGCGCCGGCTCCGGCCGCGCCCGCGAGCTGGTGATGACCGGCGAGCTGTTCGACGCCGAGGAGCTGGAGCGGTGGGGCGTGGTCAACCGGATCTACCCGGAGGAGGAGTTCGAGCAGCGCTCGCGGGCGCTCGCGGCCGAGCTCGCGGCCGGGCCGACGAAGGCCCACGCGATGACCAAGCACGTCCTCAAGCGCTTCCGCGAGGGCGGCATCCCGGCCGCCGACGAGGCGATCCGGGTCGACTCGCCGGCGCTGTTCGCGACCGAGGACCTGCGGGACGCGGTGCGGGCGTTCCTCGAGCACGGCGGCCCGGGTCACGCGGAGTTCCGCGGCAGGTGAGCCTCACCCTCGACGGCGGGGCGCCGCCCGACTAACCTTGGCCGATGCCTGGGGTGCCGGGAATGCCGAACGTCGACTTCGACGCGATCGCCAAGGGGATGGCGATGGCGGTGCCCTTCATCGGCCACCTCGGGATCGAGATCGTCGAGGTGTCCGCGGGGGAGGCGCGGGTCGTCCTGCCGCGGCGGCCGGAGCTGATGAACCACGTCGGCAGCCAGCACGCCGGCGCCCTCTTCACCCTCGCCGAGACCGCTTCCGGCGCCGCCTTCGTCGGCGCCTTCGCGGTGCGGATGGGCGACGTGACGCCGCTCGCGCGCCGCGCCGAGATCGAGTACGTGAAGGTGGCGAGCGGCCGGATCACCGCCGAGGCCCGGCTCGGGATCGAGCCCGCCGCCGCGCTCGAGGCCCTCGACGCCGAGGGCAGGGTCGAGTTCCCCTGCGAGGTCGAGCTCACCGACGCCGCCGGCGACACGGTCGCGACCGCGACCGTCGGCTGGAGCGTGCGGCTGAAAGAGCGCGCGGCCTAGCCGCCCCGAGCCCCGCCCGGAACGGGGACGCCCAGGGCCCCGAGTTGATGAATCCCACAGTTCGGCGGCGGATCGGGCTTGGCCGGCGGCGCGCGCACGGCACAATCACCTGACCATGGCCGAGATCAAGTTCATCGACCAGACGCTGCGCGACGGCCAGCAGAGCCTGTGGGGGATGCGGATGCGCGCCTGCCAGGCGACCCCGGCGCTGCCGCACCTCAATGCGACCGGCTTCGACACCTGCGACCTGACCGGCGGCACCTTCTTCGTCGTAATGCTGCGCGAGTCCGGCGATGACCCCTGGGCGGCGCTCGACTGGCTGATCAAGGGCCTGCCGGACGTCACGCATCGGGCCGGGATGCGGCCGGTCGCCGTCGGCAGCTTCGGCTTCGTCCCGGACGAGATGCTCGACCTCTGGGTCGCGACCCTGGTCAAGCACGGGATCCAGACCCACTGGCTCTTCGACTGCCTCTACGACATGCCGCTGATGAAGGCCAAGCACGAAGCGATCCGCCGGGTCGGCGGCGAGACCGTGCCGGCGATCATGTACGGGCTGACCGACCTCCACACCGACGAGTTCTTCGCCGACCGCGCCCGCGAAATGGCCAGCTGGGAGGGAGTGAGGCGGATCTACGTCGAGGACGCCCCGGGGGTGCTGACACCGGAGCGGGCGGCGACGCTGCTGCCGGCGCTGCAGGAGGCGACGCCGGGCGTCGAGCTCGAGCTGCACATGCACAACACGACCGGGCTGGCGCCGCTCGTCTACATGGAGGGGATCCGAGCCGGGATCGAGTACATCCACACTTGCTCGCGGCCGCTCGCCAACGGGCCCTCGCTGCCCTCGACCGAGGCGATGGTCGAGATCGTCGAGGAAATGGGGCACACCCACGACCTCGACAAATCGCAGCTGCCGCCGGTCGCCGAGCACTTCGAGCGCGAAGCCAAGCGACTGGGCTGGGCGCTGGGCGTGCCGAACGAATACCGAACGATGCCCTACCGCCACCAGCTGCCCGGCGGGATGACGGGCACCCTGATCAACCAGCTCAACGAGTACGGGATGCCCGAGAAGTTCCCCGAGGTGATCGACGAGATCGTCCGCGTCCGCGAGGAGCTCGGCCAGCCGGTGATGGCGACGCCGTTCTCGCAGTTCGTCGGCATCCAGGCGGTGCTGAACGTGGTCCTCCCGGAACGCTACGAAGTCGTGCCCGAAGAAGTGATCCATTACGCGCTCGGCCACTACGGGCCGCTGATGCGGCCGGTCGAGCCCCACATCGCCGACAAGATCTTCTCCCAGCCTCGGGTCAAGGAGCTGGAAAAGTGGGAGCGCGACCAGACGACGATCGCCGAGTTCCGCGAGAAGCTGGGCAAGGACCTCTCCGACGAGGAGCTGCTCCTGCGCTACTTCTGCCCCGAGGAACAGGTCGACAAGATGCTCGCCGGGCCGCCGCTGCGGACCGACCCGCCCGTCACGTCGCCCGACCTCGGCGACCAGCTGATGCGGCTGATCGCCGAGGCCCAGGAGCGGCCCGTCTCGCACCTCTCGCTGAGTCAGCCCGGGATCACGATCGACCTCAGACGCTGAGCCGCGAGGCCGCGTCCTCGATCACCTTCTCCTGGTGGGGCTGCAGGTCCATGTAGCCCATGCCGCGGAAAGCCTCGATGTAGGGGTCCTCGACCTGCTTCTCGATCCCGAGCATTCCCTCGATCACCGCGGCGCCGCAGAAGGGGACGTAGGAGGTCGAGTAGCCGCCCTCGTGGATCGCGACCAGCTTGCCGTCGGCGACGCGGGAGGTGACGTCGACCATCAGGTCGGTCATCTGCCGGTACCCCTCGCTGGTCACCACCATCATCGCCAGCGGGTCCATCATCGAGGCGTCGAGGCCGGAGGCGACGATCACGATCTGCGGCTTGAAGCCCTCGATCGCCGGCACCACGACGCGCTCGATCGCCGCCACGTAGGCGCCGTTGCCCGAGCCGGGCGGCAGCGGCACGTTGACCGTCGCGCCCTCGCCGGCGCCGGCGCCCGTGTGCTCGACGAGCCCGGATTCGGCCGGGTAGAGCCCGTCCTGGTGGAGCGAGATCGCCAGCACGTCGGGGTCCTCGTAGAAGGCGTGCTCGGTGCCGTTGCCGTGGTGGACGTCCCAGTCGACGATCGCGACCCGCTCGACGCCGTGGACGGCGCGCATGTGCTCGACGGCGATCGCGATGTTGGCGAAGACGCAGAAGCCGCGGCCTTCGTCGCGCTCGGCGTGGTGCCCGGGCGGGCGGTTCAGCGAGTAGGCGTTGTCGACGTCGCCGTTCCAGACGGCCTCGACCGTGGAGATCACGCCGCCGGCCGAGAGGGCGCAGATCTCGTAGCCACCCGGGCCGAAGGGGGCGAGTTCGCCGCCGTCGCCGCCGCCTTCCTCGCTTTCGCGCTTGATCCGCTCGACGTACTCCGCGGTGTGGACCCGCCGCAGCTCCTCCTCGGTGGCGGCGCGGCCGGGGATCTCGACCATCTGCCCCAGCAGGCCGGTGACGTCGAGCAGGTTGCGCAGCCGCCGCTTCGTCGCCGGGCTCTCGCCGTGCTGCTCGGGCTCGACCAGCCCCCCGGTGCTGAGGAAGCCCGACCCGGTGCCGGTGTCGTGCCAGGCGTAAAGCTCGTTCCAGTGAAATCCGGTGCTCATCGCTCCTCCGTGATCCTCGAGCGGCCGCCCACCTCGGCCTGGTCAGCCCCCGATCGACCATAGATCCGCCCCCCGGACCGCGGGCGCGCGCGGCGCCCCGGCGTTTGAGTTCCTCCAAAGCCGCGGCGCCGGGCGGCGGTCGCCTCGGCGCGCCGGCCTTACCGTCCGTTCGTCGCCGTGAAACGCGCCCTCTTCGAAGACGAGCACCAGTGGTTCCGCGAGTCGGTCGCGGCCGTCGGCGACCGCGAGCGGATGCCCAAACGCGCCCGCTTCCGCGAGCAGTGCTTCATCGACCGGGAGGCCTGGCTGGCGGCGGGCGAGGCCGGCTTCCTCGGCCTCGGCGTGCCGGCCGAGTACGGCGGCAGCAGCGTCGAGGACTTCCGCTTCAACGCCGTCTTCGGCGAGGAGCTGGCGCGGGCCGGCTTCGCCTACGCCTCGAGCTTCGGGATCCAGACCGACATCGTCGCCCCCTACCTACTGCGCCTGACCACCGACGAGCAGCGGGCCCGCTGGCTGCCGCCCTTCGTCAGGGGCGAGATCATCACCGCGATCGGGATGACCGAGCCGGCCGCCGGCTCGGACCTGCGCGGGATCCAGTCGACGGCGCGCCGCGACGGCGACGGCTGGCGCCTCTCGGGCAGCAAGACCTTCATCACCAACGGCTACAACGCCGACCTCGTCGTCGTCGCCGCCCAGACCCCCGACCCCGGCGGCATCAGCCTGTTCGCGGTCGAAGGGGGGATGGAGGGCTTCAACCGCGGCGCCAAGCTCGACAAGCTCGGCCAGCACGAAGCCGACACCGCCGAGCTCTTCTTCGACGAGGTCGCGATCCCCGCCGAGAACCTGATCGGCGAGCCCGGGCTGGGCCTGCGGTACATGATGGACCACCTCACCCAAGAGCGGCTCAGCACCTCCGTCGTCAACGTCGCCCACGCCGCCGTCGCGCTCGAGCAGACGCTCGAGTACGTGCGCGAGCGCCGTGCCTTCGGCCGCCCGATCGGCAGCTTCCAGAACAGCCGCTTCGCGCTCGCCGAAGCCGATGCCGAGCTCGACATGGCGCGCGTCTACGTCGACCGCTGCGTCGAGGCGCACGTCGCCGGCGAGCTGACCGCGGTCGAGGCCTCGAAGGCGAAGCTGCTCAGCTCCGAGATCCAGAACCGCGTCATCGACGCCTGCCTGCAGCTGCACGGCGGCTACGGCTACATCGAGGAGTACGAGGTGGCGCGCTCCTTCGTCGACGCCCGCGTCACCAGGATCTGGGCGGGCAGCAACGAGATCATGAAAGAGGTGATCGGCCGCTCGCTGGGCCTCGAGGAGCCGCGCGGCTGATCGAGGAGGGTATTTCCACCCCTATAGGGGGAAAATGCGCTCCTCGATGGGTCGGAGGCACTCCTCGGCGCTCAGGCCGCCGGACGACGGCGCATCAGGGCGGCGCGGACGCAGAGGGCGACGAGCTCGCCGCGCTGGTTGTGGCCGCGGTGCTCGAAGGTGACGATGCCGGCGTCGGGGCGCGACCTCGAGGCGCGGGCGGCTCTCACGGTCGACTCGGCGTGGAGGGTGTCGCCGTGGAAGAGCGGCGCCGGGAACTCGACCTTCTCGAAGCCGAGGTTGGCGATGGTCGTGCCCAGCGTCAGCTCGTAGACGGTGATCCCGACCAGCAGCCCGAGCGTGAAGAGGCTGTTGACGAGCCGCTCGCCGAACTCCGTCCGCGCCGAGAACTCGGCATCGAGGTGCAGCGGCTGCGGGTTCATCGTCAGCGTCGAGAACAGCGTGTTGTCGGTCTCGGTGATGGTGCGGGTGACGGCATGGCGGACGACGAGGCCCTCGGGCAGTTCCTCGAACCAGCGGCCGGCGGTCC
>JBLNAC010000283.1:0-2651 GCA_050259155.1 Syntrophothermus sp. | reverse complement strand
CTCGGTTCGCATCCTCGGGTCCTACCCGGTCGGCTGACGGCTCGCCGGCGCCTCGGACCGAACCGGGCGGCGCCAGCGGTTTGCTCGGCTTCGCGTGTCCCTACAATCCGGGCACCGTGGGACGCGTCCTCGTACTGAACGCGACGTATGAGCCGATCAACGTCTGCACCCTGCGACGCGCCACGGTGCTGCTGCTGAAGCAGAAGGCCGAGCTGCTCGAGCGCCGCGACGGGCAGGCGCTGCATTCCGAGCACATGACGATCGAGCGGCCCGACGTGATCCGCCTCGTCTCCTACGTGCGCATCCCGCGCGAGGCGCACCGCCGCAAGATCACCCGCCGCGCGGTCCTCGCCCGCGACTCGTGGACCTGTCAGTACTGCGGCTCGACCAAGTCCGGCCTCACCGTCGACCATGTCATCCCCCGCTCCCGCGGCGGCAAATCCGTCTGGGAGAACATCGTCGCCGCCTGCGCCAGCTGCAACCGCCGCAAGGGCAACCGGCTCCCCCGCGAGATCCAGATGCATCCGAGAAGGACCCCCAGGGCGCCGGCGCCGACGGTGTTCATCCAGGTGGCCAGCCCGAAGATCCCGCGAAACTGGCAGCAGTACCTGCCGCAGGCGGCCTAGCTAGTCGCCGGCCCCGTCCTCGCCGCCGGCCTCGGCCTCGCCGCCGTCCGATTCGACGACCAGCGCCACGGCGCTGACCGAGTCGTCGTCCTTGATGTTCATGACCCTGACCCCCTGCGTCGCGCGGCCCATCTGCGAGATGCCGCCGACCGAAGTGCGCTGGACCATCCCGTTCTGGGAGATGAAGAGCAGCTCCTGGTGCTCGCCGACGATCAGCGCGCCGGCGAGGCCGCCCTTCTTCTCGGTCAGCTTCGCGGTCAGCACGCCTTTCGTGCCGCGGCCCTTCACCGGGTACTCGGAGACGGGCGTGCGCTTGCCGTAGCCGTTCTCGGTGACGACGAACAGTTCCGTGTCGTTGCGGGCCACGTCCATCGCCAGCACCCGGTTGTCCTTCTGCGCGACGTTCATCCCCTTGACGCCGCTGGTGTCGCGGCCCATCGGCCGCACCTGCGTCTCGGGGAAGCGGGCCGCGTGGCCCGAGTGGGAGACCATCAGGATGTCGTCCTCGCCCGAGGTGAGCCGGACCTGGACCAGCTCGTCCTCGTCGCGGATCTTGATCGCGATGATCCCGTCGGCCCGAATCGGCGTGTTGTAGGCCGCGAACTCGGTCTTCTTCACCAGGCCTTCGGCGGTGGCGAAGACGAGGTACCGGTTCTCCTTGAAGTCGCGGGTGGGGATCACGGCCATCACCCGCTCCCCCTCCCGTAGCGGCAGGAGGTTGCGCAGCGAGCTGCCTTTCGAGGTGCGAGACCCCTCGGGCAGCTCGTACACCTTCAGCCGGTACACCTTGCCGCGGTTGGTGAAGAACAGCAGGTAGTCGTGGGTCGAGCTGATGTGGAGGTGGGCGATGTAGTCGTCCTCTTTGAGGTTCATCCCCATCACGCCGACGCCGCCGCGATGCTGCTGGCGGTAGGTGGAGAGCGGCAGCCGCTTCACGTAGCCCGAGGCCGTCAGCGAGATCACCATCTGCTGGTCGGCGATCATGTCCTCGATGCCGACCTCGCCCTCGAAAGTCGCGAGCTCGGTCCGGCGCTCGTCGCCGTAGGACTCGACGACTTCGGCCAGCTCGTCCTTCACCAGGCCCATCACCTTCGCTTCCTCGCCGAGGATCTCGCGCAGCTCCGCGATCCGCTCGAGCAGGTCGGCGTGCTCGGCGCGGACCTTGTCGGCCTCGAGCGCGGTGAGGCGCTGCAGCCGCATGTCGAGGATCGCCTGGGCCTGCTCGCGCGAGAGGCCGAACTTGTCGATCAGACCCTCGCGGGCCGTGTCGGGGTCTTTCGAGCCGCGGATCAGCTTGATCACAGCGTCGAGGTTGTCGAGGGCGGTCAGGAGCCCCTCGAGGATGTGGGCGCGGGCCTCGGCGCGGCGCAGTTCGTACTGGGTGCGGCGGGTGACGACCTCGCGCTGATGCTCGACGTAGTGGTGGATCAGCTCGCGCAGGCTGAGCGTGCGCGGGACCCCGTCGACCAGCGCCACCATGTTGGCGCCGAAGGTCGACTGCATCGCCGTTTTCTTGTAGAGGTTGTTGAGCACGACCTTGGCGGGGGGGCCGCCGCGCTTGAGCTCGATCACCAGCCGCATCCCGGAGCGATCGGACTCGTCCCTGAGGTCGGAGATCCCCTCCAGCTTCTTGTCGCGGACGAGGTCGGCGATCTTCGTGATCAGGCCGCCTTCGCCGCCCTTTTTCACCATGAAGGGGAGCTCGGTGACGACGATCGCCTCCTTGCCCCCCTTGAGCGGCTCGACGTGCGCCCGGGCGCGGACGCGGATGCTGCCTCGACCCGAGGCGTAGGCATCACGGATCCCCTCGCGGCTCATGATCCCGCCGCCGGGGAAGTCGGGGCCCTTGACGTGCTGCATCAGGCCCTCGAGATCGATCTCGGGATCGTCGATGTAGGAGGTCACGGCAGCCGCCACCTCGCGCAGGTTGTGCGGCGGGATGTTCGTCGCCATGCCGACGGCGATTCCCGAGGTGCCGTTGACGAGGAGGTTCGGGAAGCGCGCCGGCAGCACCAGCGGCTCCTG
>JBLNAC010000282.1:0-3188 GCA_050259155.1 Syntrophothermus sp. | reverse complement strand
GTCGTGGCCCTCGGCCGCGGTCGCGGCCTGCGCCTCCGCTTCGCCTTCGGCGCGGACCGCGAGGAAGTCGAGCAGGCCGCGCAGGTCGCGCCCCTCGCTCGCCTCGAACTCGGCCGCCAGGCGCATCAGCTTGCGGACGTTGGCGTAGCGGGCCTCCCCCGCGGGCCGCATCAGGATCGCCAGGTCGTAGCCGGTCTCGGTCGTCGCCGCCTCGACCAGCGCCGCCAGCGGCAGCCGGCCCGCGCGCTCGCGCAGCGACCCGAGCCGGGCGACGAAGATCGTGAGCAGCTCGTGCTCCCCGGCGGGGATGTCGTCCAGCCGCTCCGGCTCCGCCAGCTCTGCGTCGCCGGCTCCGGCGGCGCGCCCGAGCGCCGGCCAGATGTGGCGGCCTGGACCGGCGGCCGCGCGCAGCAGCCAGAGCGTGTCCGGGGCCGCGCCGCAGGCGGGCGAGGCGAGCGCGCCGAGCAGCGCCTGGTCGTCGAGGGGGTTGGCGATCGCCGCCAGCAGCGCGCACACGTCGGCGACTTGCTGCTGGGACCAGTAGCCGCGGCCGCCGACCACGTAGGGGGCGAGGCCAGCTCGCTGCAGCGAGTCCTCGTAGGCGTCGAGATGGGTGAAGGCGCGCAGCAGGACGACGACGTCGCCACGCGGCACGCCGGTGTCGACGAGGGCGCGCAGGCGGCCGGCGAGGAAGCGCGCCTCGGCGAGGCAATTGAGCGGCGTGCGCGCGTCGATCGCCGGTTCGAGCTCGATCCCCTCGCCGTCCCAGCCGTCGCGCGCGGTGAGGAGCAGCTCGACCGCCGGGCATGCGGCGGGCTCCGCGCCGGGATCGGGCGCGGCGCCCACCCGGAGCGGGTGGAAGGAGTCGCCGATCAGGGCCGCGCCGAAGTGGTTGACGGCGGCAATCAGCTCCGGCCGCGAGCGGAAGTTGCCGGTCAGCGCGAGGAGCTCTCCGTCCTCGCGGCGGGCGAGGGACTCGCGCTGGGCTCGGAAGACGTCGAGGTCGGCGTGCCGGAACCCGTAGATCGACTGCAGCTCGTCGCCGACCGTCACCAGCTCGCTGCCGGGTCCGCGCAGCGCCTCGATCAGCCTCATCTGCAGCCTGTTCGTGTCCTGGAACTCGTCGACGAGCAGATGCCTGAAGCGAGTGCGGTAGGCCTCTCCGACCTCCGCCCGCTCGAGCAGCCTGGCGGCGAGGATCTGCAGGTCCTCGAAGTCGACGCCTCGGCGGCGCTCCTTCTCCGCCTCGAACGCCGATGAGAAGGCGCGCAGCAGCTCGCCCAGGTGGCCGTAGGCCTCGCCGCCCTCCCCGGCCTCCGCGCGGCGGGCGATCGCCGCCTCGAGGGCCTCGCTGTAGGGAGCCAGGGCCTTCGAGCTCCCCGGCGGCCGCAGCGCCTCCAGCTCGGCGATGCCGGGCGTCGCGCCGGCGGCGGCGAGGGCCGCCCTGGCGTGCTCGAGCTGCTCGCGCCTGCCGTCTCCCTCCTTCAGCTCGGCCAGGCACTCGGCCGCGGCCTCCGCGGCGCGGCTCAGCGCCCGGGCTGGGTCGGCGGCCGGCGGCGGCGGCAGGACCGGCTCGGCCTCGCCGCGGCTGCGCAGCTCGGCATGCACGGCCGCGACGAGGGAGCGCAGGGGCTCGATCCCGTAGGCGGCAACGGTCTGCAGCCGCCCGGGATCGTCGTCGACGAGGAACTCGGCGAGGGCGCGCTCGAAGGCCTCGCGCGCGGCGCGCTCGGCCTCGGGCGCGTCGAGCACCCTGAACCCCGGATCGATCCCGGCGGCCACCGGGTGGGCCATCAGCACGCGGCTGCAGAAGCCGTGGATCGTCGTCACCCAGGCGCCGCCGATCGTCCCCAGCAGCGCCGCCGCCCGGGTCGAGACGGCGGCCCGCCGGGCCAGCTCGGCCGCGATCCGCTGGCGGAGCTCCGCCGCCGCCCTGTCCGTGAAGGTGAAGGCGAGGATCGCATCGGGGGAGACGCCCTCCTCGTCGACCAGGCGGCAGTAGCGGTCGACCATCACGCCGGTCTTGCCCGTGCCGGCACCGGCCTCGAGCAGGACGTCGCGCCCGCGGCTGGCGATCGCCGCGGCCTGCTCCGGGGTGGGGATGCGGGGGCTCACCCCTCCTCGCACTCCTCGGCCTCCACGTAGCGCGGCGCGCGGTCGCGGCGGCAGATCGGGGCGAAGGCGCAGAAGCTGGGGCAGACGTCGTGGCCGCGCAGGCCCTGCCGCGGGCCGGGGTCGCGGCGGATGTCGCCGCCTCGCATGCGGGCGACGATCGCGCCGGCGCGCTCCCGCGCTTCCTCCAGCAGCGACCCGAGCTCCTCGTCCTCGACGACGTCGGTGCCGACGAGGCCGTAGCCACGCAGGTCCGCCCGGGCGCCCGCCGCGACGACCCCGCGGGGCCGCCGGTCCGACGTCCCCCGCAAGGGGTGGTAGAGGCCGGCGGCCGGCGTCGTCCCCCAGCGCTCCACCGCCAGCAGGTACAGCGGCAGCTGCAGCTTCGCTTCCTCCTCGAACTTCGCGCGGGGGGTGACCGAGCCGGCGACCTTGTAGTCGATGACGACGGCACGGCCGTCCGCCGCGCGGTCGACGCGGTCGATCGCGCCGTGCAGGGCCCAGCCGCCCAGGTCGAGTGCCGGCTCTTCGCTCTCGGGCTCGCCGCCGAAACGGGCCTCCAGCCGCCACGGCTCGAACCCGCCCGTGTCCCGCTCGGCCTCCTCGGCGAGGAAGCGCTGCAGGAGCGCGCCGGCGCGCCGCACCATCGCGCGCTCGACGGGGTGCTCGCCCAGCTCGGCCCGCTCGGCGACCCGCTCGGCGAGCAGCCGGCGCCCGCGCTCGCTCCAGGCGGCGAGCGAGCCGGGCCGGGGGAGGGGGTCGCCGCCCGGGCGCTCTTCGTAGAGGCGCTGGAGGACGTCGTGGACGAGGCCGCCCTCGATCAGCGGCTCGGCGGTTGGGTCGAGCGGCACGGGGTCCAGCTCGTGGTCGACGAACCAGCGGTAGGAGCAGCCGTCGAACTGCTCCAGGGTCGTGCCGCCGTAGGCGGTGACCGCGGCGAGCGCGGCGAGGACGACGGGGTTGGTCAGCGGGCCGGGCGCCCGCGAGGCGGCCTCGGCGCGTCTCGCGGCGGCGCGCCGAGATCGCCTTCGACGCCGACGCCGGCGAGCAGGCTCGCGGGATCGGCGGCTCTGCCG
>JBLNAC010000281.1:0-8054 GCA_050259155.1 Syntrophothermus sp. | reverse complement strand
GTGACGGTCACCGTGCTCCAGGAGATCGACAGGTCGGGGTGGTGGTTCATCTCCTCCGCCGGCTCGACCAGCCTCCCGGCGAACGCGACCGAGCCGACGAAGTCACCGCGGTCGAAGCTCTTCTCGATCGCCGCGCCCGCCCGCGTCCAGCCGTCCAACTCGGCAAGCCGCGCCTCGATCTCGGCCTCGCTCAGCAGCGCCATGCCGCCAATGCTGACAGGAAGGGAGGCCCGCCGCGAGCGCCGGGGGGCCTAGGAGCTGACGCCGGCGACCTGGAAGCGGCTCTGCCCCTCGCTGCCGGGGCTCGCGGTCTCGGCGATCCGTGCCTCGAGCGCGAGCTCCTTCTCGAAGTCGGCTGCCTCGCTGTGCTGAAAGGAGACGTCCTTGCCCTCGAGCAGCTCGATGAAGATCTCGACCAGGCGGGCGTCGAGCTGCTTGCCGGCGACGCGGCGCAGCTCGAGGATCGCGTCGTAGCTGGACATCGGCGTCCGGTAGGAGTCGCGGGCCGTCATCACGTCGTAGGTGTCGGCGACGGAGATGATGCGCGCCAGCTCGGGGATTTCGTCGCCTGCCAGGCCGCGCGGATAGCCCTGCCCGTCGATCCGCTCGTGATGGGCGAGGATGATCTCGGCGACCGGCCCGTAGCCGTCGAGCGAGGAGACGACACGAGCGCCTTGCTGCGGATGGCGCTTGATCAGCATCCAGTCCTCGTCGGTGAGCGGCACGTTCGCCTTGAGGATCCGGTCGGGAAGGATGAACTTGCCGATGTCGTGGAGCAGGGCCGCGATGTGGACCAGCTCCTCCTCGCGGCGCGAGTAGCCCGCCCGCTGGGCGATCGCCCGCGAGTAGCGCGCGACCGCGGCCGAGTGCCGCGCGGTCATCTGGTCGCGCAGGTCGAGGGTACGGAGCATCGCGCTCAGCATCCCGACCTGGAAGCTCGCCAGCTGCTTGCTCCGGCGCTCCAGCTCCTCGGCCCGGTCCTGGGAGACCAGCAGGGCGCCGACCAGGTACTGGAAGCTGATCAGGACGACGCCGAAGAGCGCGATCGCGCCGAGGCCGACCTTCACGTACAGGTAGGCGATGCCGACGGCCATCAACGCCGCCGCGAGCTCCGACGGCAGGACCGGGAGGAAGGCGGTGCGGATGGTCCTCGGGAAAGAGGTCTCCTGCACGTAGCAGGCGTAGGAAGCGATCAGGGCGAAGTCGATCACCAGCGCCAGCCCGAAGACGCCCAGGATCAGCGCGTAGAAGGCGGGATCGGCGTCGGTGATCCCGGCGCTGGTCGTGACCCAGTGGAACGCAAGTCCGCTGACCAGGGGGAAGGTGGCAAAGGTGAGCAGGTTGTTGAGGACGTAGTGAGGCTCCCTGCCCTGGCCCGCGACCGTCATCACCGCGTTCGTGACCCCGGCGATGCGGGCCGCCGGCGCCCCGCCGAGGAAGACCATCGCGAGCACCATCGGGAGGAAGCTGCCCGACAACTTCAGGCGCTGCCTCGTGCTGATCGCCGTCAGGTCGCTGAAGATCGAGAAGGCGAGCAGGATCCCGAACAGCGCCGGGTCCCAGTCGGCGGTGTCGGCAGTGAGGATGGCGACGACCACGGCCGCGGCCAGGCCGGCGACCTGGATGCCGATGACCAGCTTCGTTGGACGGCCCTTCTTCATCTCTCGTCTGCTTTTCTTCGGCGCGGCGCGCCGCATTCCTTAGCCGGCCCGCAGGCGGATCGCGGGGCCGCCGCCCCCGCGTCTCTCGACCGGTGCACGGCGTGCGACCGGTCAACCTAGCCCGCATAAGCGGCTGTTACAAGCGAAATGGCCGGATGACCGGTTGCCTGCAGAGTCGAGATGTGTATCGGTTTGCCGGCGGGACCGCGGAGCCGGGGGCCGAGAAAAGCGAAAGGCATCCGCCAGGATGCCTTTCGAGAAATCCAGAAAAACCAGAGCGAGCCTTCGAATCCCTGCCCGCCTTAACGAAGATCTAGTGACGCCAAGCCATGCTCAGGTCCTCCTTTTCGGCTGAAGCCCTTCTTGATGCGCTTCCGACGCGAAACCCGTTTGCTGCGTGGCAACGTTTTAGCACAACTTGGCCGAAACTTGTGCACGTGCAGCAAAACTTGTGCAGAAATCTAGAAGGCTGTGCGGCGGATGCGTAGCTCCGGCCTGATCGATCCTCTGCGCAGGAAGGCCTTCCGCCGCCTCGCGGCGACCTACGCGATCAACGAGTTCGGTGACTGGATGGGGATCATCGCCCTCTCCGTCCTCGTCTTCGAGCAGACGAACAGCGCGCTGGCGACGACCGGCCTGTTCCTCGGCACGCGCTTCCTGCCGGCCCTGGTGGCGCCGCTGCTGGTGACACGCGGCGAGCGGCCGCCGCCCCGCTTCGCCCTGCCCGTGATCTACTGCGGCGAGGCGGCCGCCTTCGCCGCCCTCGCCCTGCTCGCCGAAGACTTCTCCCTCGCCGCCGTGATCGCCGTGGCGACGGTCGACGGCGCCTTGGCGCTTACGGGGCGGGCGCTGACCCGCGCGGTCGTCGCGGCGCTGCTCGAGCCGGCCGGCGAGCTGCGGGCGGGCAACGCCGTGCTGAACGTCGCCTTCACCGCCAGCGCCGCCCTGGGGCCGGGCCTGGCGGGGCTCGTCGTCGCCGGCTTCGACGTCCAGGTAGCGCTGCTGCTCGACGCATTCTCCTTCTACCTGATCGCGATCCTGCTGCTCACGGCGGGCGACCTGCCCCAGGCCGAGCCCGAACCGGGGCAGATGCGCGAGCGGGTCCGCGCCGGCGTCGCCTACCTGCGCGCCAACCGGACCGTCCGCCGCCTGCTGATCGCGCAGGGAGCCGCCTTCGTCTTCTTCGCCGCGGTGGTGCCGATCGAGGTCGTCTACGCCAAGGAAACCCTGGGGACGACCGACTCGGGGTACGGCCTGCTGCTCGCGAGCTGGGGGCTGGGCATGGTGATCGGAAGCCTCGTCTTCGCCGGCGTCCGCCGCGCCTCGCTCGCCGTCCTCCTGCTCCTCAGCACCCTGGCGGTCGGCGCCGGCTACCTCGGCCTGGCGGCGGCGCCCTCCCTCGCCGCCGCCTGCGCGGCATCGGTCGTCGGGGGGGCCGGCAACGGCATCCAGTGGGTGAGCGCGGTGAGCGCGGTGCAGGAGCTGACCGCGGCCGCGATGCAGGCCAGGGTGATGAGCGTCCTCGAGTCGGTCGGCGCCGCGATGCCCGGCGTCGGGATGATCGCCGGGGGCGTGATCGCTACGGTCGCCGAGCCCCGCGCGACCTTCGCGTTCGCCGGCGCCGGCATCGTCCTCGTCGTCGCCGTCTTCGCGCCCCTGATCGGAGCGCGCTGGGCGCGCCGTCCTGCACAGAACGATTCACAGGTCCTTGACCTGGGTAGCGCGGTTGTGGTGGAGTTGCTGCCGGGAGCCGCGCCGCAGTCCGTTCGAGCAAACGCCAATTCGGAGGTACAGCCTTGAGGAAGCTCCTGTTCGTCTCGATGATCGTCGGGATCGCGGCGATCGCGTCCATCGCGCTCGCGGCATGCGGTGGCGGCGGGAGCAGCGGCTCCTCCGGCGCTGAAGGGGAAGGCAAGGAAGGCGGGATCCTCAACGCGACCTACGCCTCGTTCCCGGACTACATGGACCCGGCCCTCTCCTACACGGCCGAAGGCTGGACGGCGATGGCGGACACCTACATCCCGCTGCTGACCTACAAGCACGCGGAAGGGGCGGAAGGGGCGGAAGTCATCCCCGGCCTCGCCAAGGAAATGCCCAAGATCACCAACGGCGGCAAGACCTACACCCTCTTCCTCCGGCCGGGCCTCAAGTACTCCAACGGAGAACCGGTCAAGGCGTCGGACTTCAAATTCGCGGTCGAACGCATGTTCAAGCTCAACTCCGGGGGCTCGGTCTTCTACACCTCGATCGTCGGCGCCGAGAAGTTCGCCGAAACCAAGAAGGGCAGCATCCCCGGAATCAAGACCGACGACAAGACCGGAGAAGTCCAGATCACGCTCGAAAAGCCTCGCGGCACGTTCACCAACGAGCTGGGCCTGATGTTCGTCGCGCCGCTGCCGCAGAGCACCCCGATCGAAGACCTCTCGGCGAATCCGCCCCCGGCCACCGGCCCCTACGTGATCACGAAGTCCGTCCCGGGCCGCAGCTGGGAATACGAACGGAACCCATACTGGGCGAAAGCGAACTCGAAGGCGATGCCCGAATACCCGAGCGGGCACGTCGACGGCGCGAAGATCACCGTGATCCGCAACCCCCAGACCCAGGTCGACGACATCGAACAGGGCAAGTACGACTGGATGCAGAATCCGCCGCCCGCCTCGCGCTACGCGGAAGTAAAGGAAAAATACGAAGGCACCCAGTTCCGCACGCAGGAAACGAACAGCACCTACTACTTCTGGATGAACACGACGAAGCCGCCCTTCAACGACGTCAAGGTCCGGCAGGCGGTCAACTACGCGGTCGACTCACGAGCGCTCGAACGCGTCTACGCCGGCCAGATCGAGGGCACCCAGCAGATCCTGCCGCCCGGGATGCCCGGCTACGAAAAGCTGAACCTGTACCCCCAAAACCTCGAAAAAGCCAAAGAACTGATCAAAGAAGCCAACCCGTCGGACATGAACATCACCGTCTGGACCGACACCGAAAGCCCCAACAACGAAGCGGGCGAATACTACGAGGGGGTGCTCAAGGAACTCGGCTTCCAGACGAAGCTGAAGCAGATCAACGCCGACAACTACTTCACGATCATCGGCAACCTCTCCACCCCGGACCTCGACACGGGATGGTCGGACTGGTTCCAGGACTACCCGCACCCGAACGACTTCTTCCAGCCGCTGCTGGCGGGCGAGAGCATCCTGCAGACCAACAACGGGAACTTCGCCCAGCTCAACAACCCGGCGTTCAACAAGAAGATCACCGAACTCGGCGAACAGCAGCTCGGGCCCGAACAGGAAAAGGAATACGCCCAGCTCGACAAGGAAATGATGGAAGAAGCGCCCTGGGCTCCCTACGGGACGCGTACGCTGTCGACCTTCGTTTCCAGCGCGATCAATCTCGAAGCCGTGATCTTCAACCCCACCTTCGGTCATTACCTGACCAGCTTTGAATTCAAGTAGAGACGAAGTCGCCGCCCTGGGGCCCGTAGCGGGAGAGGGCCCCGGGACGCCCGCGGAGGAGGCGACGAGCGCGCGCCGCGGGCCCTGGCGGATCGCCTTCCGCCGCTTTCTGCGCAACCGCCTGGCGGTCGCCTTCCTGATCCTCTTCTTCCTGATCGTCCTCTTCGTCCTGGCGGCGCCGCTGTGGGCCGACAACGTCGCCCACACCGGCCCCAACCAGACCCATACGCTGGAACAGCTGCGGGTCGGCGGCGAAGTCCGCGAAGTGGTGACGCCGGAAGGCAAGCCGATCGGCCCGCAGTGGTTCGAAGCGGGCGGGAAGTTCTTCCTCGGCGCCGACAGCCGCCTCGGCCGCGACGAGATGGTGCGGCTGATGTACGGCGGCCGAACCTCGCTTTTGGTCGGGATCGGGTCGGCCCTGATCACGACCACCGCCGCGATCTTCCTCGGCCTCCTCGCCGGGTACTACCGGGGCTGGGTCGACACCGTGATCGCGCGCACCCTCGACGTGCTCTGGTCGCTGCCCGTCTTCCTGATCGGCCTCGCGCTCGGGGTGGCCCTCGCGGTCGGGGGCTTCAAGCTCGGCCCGATCGAAATCTCGGGTGGCTCGCTGTGGATCCCGATCATGGTGATCAGCATCTTCACCGTGCCCTACATAGCGCGGCCGATCCGCGGCGAAGTGCTCACCCTCAGCGAGAAGGAGTTCGTCGAGGCAGCGGTCGCGCAGGGCGCCGGCCCGCTGCGGGTGATGTTCTCCGAGATCCTCCCCAACCTGGCCTCGACCGTGATCGTCTTCTTCACGCTGACGATCGCCAACAACATGCTGTTCGAGGCCGGGCTCTCGTTCCTCGGCGCGGGCGTGCAGCCGCCGAACTCCTCCTGGGGCACGATGATCACGGTCGGCGAGGAGCTGCTCAACACGCAGCCGCTGCTGGCGATCATCCCAGGCGTGATGATCCTGCTCACGGTGCTGTCGCTGAACGTCGTCGGCGACGGGCTCCGCGACGCGCTCGACCCGCGGTCGAAAGTCCGGCTCGAGGCCCACGCCGGCGTGGTCGAGCCGAAAGGCTCCACGGTCTGATGATCCGTTTCATCGTCCGGCGCCTGGTCGGGATGGTCGCGGTGCTGTTCGCGGTCTCGGTGATCGTCTTCCTCGTCTTCAACGTCATCCCCAACACCAACCCGGCGCAGCTGCTGGCCGGCAAGAACGCGACGCCGGTCCTGGTCAAGAGCATCGAAGAAGAATGGGGCTTCGACGAACCGTTGCCGGTGCAGTACGCGACGATGATGAAGAAGATCTTCACCGGCGAACTGACCTCCTACAAGCCGCGGATACCGGTCGACGAACAGATCATCAACGGCATCCCGGCGACCTTCTCGCTGACGATCGGGGCCGCGGTGATCTGGCTGTTCTTCGGTCTCCTGCTCGGCTACATATCGGCGATCAAGGCCGGCGGCTGGCTGGACAAGTTCCTCACCGGCCTCTCCGTCGCGGGGATCTCGATCCCGGTCTTCCTGATCGCTCCGGTTCTCCTCTACTTCCTCACCTACAAGTACGAAATCTTCCCCAACGCGCAGTACGTGCCGCTGCAGAACAGCCCGATCGAATGGGCCGAACACCTGATCCTGCCCTGGATCACCCTGGCGATCCTCTCGATCGGTTTCTACAGCCGGGTGCTGCGCTCGAACATGCTCGACGTGATGAACGAGGACTACGTGCGGACGGCGCGCGCCAAGGGGCTGAGCGAGCGCCAGGTGATGACCCGGCACGTGCTGCGAAACTCCCTGATCCCGATCGTCACGCTCTTCGGCCTCGACTTCGGCGCCACCATCGCCGGCACCGCGATCATCACCGAATCGCTCTACAGCCTGGAAGGGGTCGGGCTCTACGCGGCGGAAGCGGTGGCGAAATTCGAACTGCCGCCGATCATGGGCGTCACCCTCTACGGCGCCTTCTTCGTCGTCTTCGTCAACGCGATCGTCGACATCGCCTACGCCTACCTGGACCCGCGGGTCAGGCTCGGGGAGTCGGCGTCGTGACCGCCGGTGCGCCGCTGCTGAAAGTGCGCGACCTGCGGGTCGGCTTCGTCACCGAAGGCGGCCTGCTGCAGGCGGTCGACGGCGTCAACTTCGACGTGCGCCCCGGCGAAGTGCTCGCGATCGTCGGCGAGTCCGGATCGGGCAAGAGCGTCACCGCGCAGACGATCATCGGCTTGACCCGGTCGAAAAACTCGCGCATCGAGGGCTCGGTCGAGCTCGAGGGAGAGGAGCTCGTGGAGGCCAGCGACGCGACCATGCGCCGCCTGCGGGGCGACCGGATCGCGATGATCTTCCAGGACCCGATGACCTCGTTCAATCCGGTCTACCGGATCGGGCACCAGCTTGGCGAGGCGATGGCGGCCCACAAGGGCGACCTGACCAAGGAGCAGACGCGGGCGCGGGCCATAGAGCTGCTCGACGCGGTCGGCATCCCGGATGCCGAGCGGCGGGTCGACTCCTACCCCCACGAGTTCTCGGGCGGGATGCGGCAGCGGGCGATGATCGCGATGGCGCTCGCGCTCGAACCGGACCTGCTGATCGCCGACGAGCCGACGACCGCGCTCGACGTGACGATCCAGGCGCAGATCCTCGCCCTGCTCGAGGATCTGAACCGTAAACGGAACCTGGCGACGATCCTGATCACGCACGACCTCGGCGTCGTCGCCGAGGTGGCCGACCGGGTGCTCGTCATGTATGCGGGGCGGGTCGTCGAGGAGGGCGCGCTGGACGAGATCTTCTACGACCCACAGCACCCTTACACCTGGGGCCTGCTCGGCTCGCTGACGAGGCTCGATCGGCCGCGGCCCAAGCGCCTGCCCCAGATCGCCGGCTCGCCGCCGTCGCTGCTCGCGCTCCCCGACGGCTGCGCCTTCAGGCCGCGCTGCCCGCACGAGTTCGG
>JBLNAC010000280.1:0-5935 GCA_050259155.1 Syntrophothermus sp. | reverse complement strand
TGGCGCGGGCCGAAAGCGCCCGTGCGGCCGAGCCGGCCGGGGAGCGCCAGCTGGCCGAGCTGCGCCAGCTGCTCGGCGGGCCCGACCCGGTCCGCGGCCTGCGCCTGCTCGACGACCTCGGCGTCACCGCGGTGGTGCTGCCGGAGCTGGAGACCCTGCGCGGGGTCGGGCAGGGCCCCAACCACCACCTCGATGTCCACGGCCACACGCTGGCCGTGCTCGAGCACACGCTCGAGGTCGAGGGGGACCTCGAGCGATTTGCCGGGGAGCGCGCCGATGAGGTCGCCGCGCTCCTCGCCGAGCCGCTCGCCGACGAGGCCGACCGCGGCACGGCGCTCCGCTTCGGCGCCCTGTTCCACGACATCGGCAAGCCGGCGACCCGCGACGAGCGGGACGGCTTCGTCGGCTTCCGCGGGCACGACGCGCTGGGGGCGGAGATCATCGGCGGCATCTGCTCCCGGCTGCGCGCCAGCCGCCGCCTCACCCGCCATCTGCAGGGGCTTGCGCTCCATCACCTGCGGCTCGGGTTCATGATCGCCGAGGCGCCGCTGCCCCCGCGCCGGATCCACGACTACCTGCGCGCGACCGAGCCGGTCGGCGTCGACGTGACGCTGCTGACGATCGCCGACCGGCTCTCGGCGCGCGGCCACGGGCCGATCGCCAGCCCGGCCATGGTCGAGGCGCACCTCGCCCTGGCCCGTGAGCTGATCGGCGCCGCGCTCGACTGGCGCCGGGAAGGCCCGCCGGCGCCGCTGCTGCGCGGCGACGAGCTGGCGATGCGGCTCGGGATCGAGGAAGGCCCGCACCTGGGCGAGCTGCTGGCGGAGCTGGAGGCGGCCCAGTACGCCGGCGAGGTCCGTGACCGCGAGTCCGCCCTGGAGCACGCCCGCAGGTGGGAGGCCTGGTCCGGCGAAAACGCCTGACGGGCCTCTGTTGTTACGCTTCCCGGCCGCATGGCTAAAGAGGAAAAGATCGAAATGGAGGGGGAGATCACCGAGGCTCTCCCCAACACCATGTTTCGGGTCAGGCTGGACAACGGGCATGACGTGCTCGGCCACATCTCGGGCAAGATGCGCCGCCACTACATCCGCATCCTCCCCGGCGACCGGGTCAAGATCGAGCTCTCTCCCTACGACCTCGACCGCGGTCGGATCACGTACCGCTACAAATAGGCGGGTCGGCGAGCTCCGCGACCAGCGCCGACCAGGCGAAGTCCCTGGCGCCCAGGCCCCTGCCGGTGCGCGGGTCGTAGTACTCGCGCAGGCCTTCCCTCGCGGCCGCCTCGAGGACCCCCTCGGCGAGCCGCCCGGCCTCCTCCTCGTAGCCGAGCCGCCGCAGCCCGAGCCACACCAGCCAGGCCGAGTTGACCCAGGTCGGCCCGCGCCAGTAGCGGCGGACCGGGCCGCGGCCGCCGTCCGGCCGGTAGCTCGGCTCCGAGGCCGCGACCGAGGGCGGCGCCACCGGGGTCAGGAACTCGGCGGGATCGAGCAGATGCTCCTCGACGAGGCGGCGGCCGATCGCCTCCGGCAGGTCGGGCAGCGCCAGGGGCGCGAGCGAGGCCCAGGTCACGGGCGCGGGCCGCAGGCCGCCCGGCTGCGCCTCGTCGACGAAGAGGCCCCGCCGCTCCTCCCATAGCCGCTCGACCAGCGCCGGCGTCGCCGAGGGCCGCCCCAGGGCCTGAAGGGAGAGCGACCAGAGCGTGTTGACCAGGACCTCGCAGACGACCGGCTCGCCGGCGGCGCGCACCCGGCGCGCGTCGAAGCCGAGGCGGCGGTTGCGCCGGACCAGGAACGGGAAGCCGACGCGGCCGTTGGCGCTGAGTCCCCAGACCGGGTCGAACTTCGGGGAGGCGTCGAGCCCCGACTCGTCGGGCTGGAGGATCCACAGCAGGCCGTCTCCCTCGAGGTCGCGGTTGGCCGCGAGCCAGTCGGCCTGGGCGGCGATCCGGGGCTCCTCGGCGGGGTCGCCGACGGCGATCCGCCAGGCCCAGGCGAGCAGCGGCGGCTGGATCGTCTCGGTCTGCAGCGCCTTGCGGTCGGCGACGTTGTAGTACGCGCTCCGCAGCAGCGACACCGACTGCCCCCAGAAGATCGTGTGGCCGAGGAAGCCGTCGCCGCGCTGGGCTCCGAGGAGGGTTTCCAGCTCGGCCCGCGAGCGGTCGCGGTCGAAGCGCCTCCAGACGATCGCCGCGAAGCACGAGTCCCAGTACCACTGCCAGGGGTAGCGGCCGGGGCTGGGACGGGTGTAGCGGTAGCGGAACCCCTCGCGTTCGCCCTCGACCCAGTTCCAGCGGAGCACGCGCTCCGCAAGCCGCAGGATCGACTCGGCCGGCGGCGCCATCGCCGGCCTCAGTGCGCCGTGCGGCGCATCTCGCGCAGCGCCAGATAGCCGAGCACGGCGAGCATCGCGGCCAGGGCGACCAGGCCGGGCCAGGTGTCCGACCAGGTGACGGCGCCGACGAAGCCCTGGCGAGCGGCTTCGACGACCTTCGTCACCGGGTTGACGCGGGCGACGTCCTGCAGCCAGCCCGCGAGCAGAGCCAGCGGCGCGTAGGCGGTGGTGGTGAGGATCAGCGCCATCATCCCGGCCTGCATCAGCGGCGCCGCCGACTGGCTCTTGAACCGCAGCGCGAGGAAGGCGCCCCAGCAGGCGGCGACGGCGGCCATCGCCGTGACCATCGCGTAGGCGACCAGGAAGCCGTCGAGGCCGGGAAAGCCCGCCCCGAGCAGCAGCGCGACGACGAAGACGAAGGTGGCGGGGATCAGGGCCCGCGCGCTCGCCGCGACGACCGTGCCGGCGAGCAGGACCCAGCGCGGCGCCGGTGAGACGAGGAGGCGGTCGAGCCAGCCCCGTTCGATGTCGCGGGCGAGGTTGACGCCGGCGGCGGCGCCGGTGAAGCCCGCGCCCTGCAGCATGCTGACCGGGACGATCCACGACTCGTAGCTGCCGGTCGTGAAGCCGCTGACCTGGGTGAGGGCGCCGAAGACGCCGTTCAGGCCGAGGAAGAAGATCGTCGGCGCCAGCACGCCGGGGATCGCCGCCCCCGGCACGCGCACCAGCTCGTTCCTCGCCCGCACCACCAGCGCGGTGATCGTCGCCAGGTTGGCGCGCCAGGCCGGCAGCTCCGGCCGTGCACGGCTCGCGGCGGCGGCGGCGGCCGACTCCATCAGCCGGCCCTCAGGCGGTGGCGGAGGGCGCGGTGCGAGAGGACGAGGCCCAGGACGACGATGCCGAGGATCGCGAGCAGCGCGTCCGCCGTATGGGTGGCGTCGATGCCGGCGATGATCGGCTGGCGCACGCCTTCGACGATGAAGCTGAGGGGGTTGTACCGGGCGATCGTCTGCGCCGGCTCGATCATCAGTCCCTGCGGGAAGAAGGCGGAGGAGAGGAAGAGGACGACGAGTACGAGCGGGAAGAGCCCCTGGACGACGCTGGCGCTCCCGGTCCGCAGCGCGATCGCCGCGCCGATCCCGCCGACCGCCAGCGCCGAGGCCGTGACCAGGACGATCGCCAGCAGCGCGCCGGGGACCCCGGCCTCGATCGGGGCGCCGAAGATCAGGCCGATCGCGAGGAACCAGACGGCCGAGAACAGGCCCAGCGCCGCGGTCCCGGCGAGGCGGCCGAGGACGATCGCGAAGCGGGGGATCGGCGCGGCGAAGAGGCGGTCGGTGAAGCCCATCTCGATGTCGACGGCGAGGGCGATGCCGCCGCTGTTGCCGGCCAGCATCAGCGCCTGCATCATCGCCCCGGCGAGCATGAACTGGAGGAAGCTGTGCACTTCCGGGAAGCCCGGAAGCTGGAGGGCGGAGTCGGCGCCGCCGGTCTGGATCGCGAGCAGCAGGGTGGGGAAGACGACGATCGGCGCGATCAGCTGCGGCCGCCGGAAGGTCTGGCGCACCGAGCGCATCCCCAGCGCGGCGACGACGCGCGCGTTGGTCGCGAGCGAGCTCACGCGCTCACCGGCGGCTGCTCGGCGTTCTCCTCGCTCTCCTTCTCCAGGTGGTGTCCGGTCTTGGCGACGAAGACGTCGTCGAGGGTCGGCCTGACCAGCTCCAGCGACTCGACCGAGATCCCGGCGTCGTCGAGGGCGCGGACGAGGGGAGGGATGTCGGCGGCGCCGTTCTCGACCTCCACCTCGATGCAGCGCCCGTCCTTCGGCGGCAGCAGCCGTCCCAGCGGCCTCAGCACCGCCTCCGCCTCGGCGACGTTGCCGTCGGCGAGGTGGAGCTGTACATGGGGGTTGCCGATTTCGCCCTTGAGCGACTCCGGCGTGCCTTCGGCGACGATCCGGCCGCTGTCGATGATGCCGACGTCGTCGGCGAGCTGGTCCGCCTCCTCGAGGTACTGGGTCGTGAGGAAGACGGTGGTGCCCGCCTCGTTGAGCGCCCGCACCTCCTCCCAGATCGTCTTTCGGCTGACCGGGTCGAGCCCGGTGGTCGGCTCGTCGAGGAAGAGGACGCGCGGCTCGTGGACAAGCGCGGCCGCGAGGTCGAGTCGCCGCTGCATGCCGCCCGAGTAGGTGCCGACGCGGCGGTCGGCGGCTTCGCTGAGGCCGACCCGCTCGAGCAGGTCGTCCGCGCGGCGCCGCCCCTCCGCCACCGGGAGGCCCTGCAGCGTCGCCTGGAGGCGGATCAGCTCGCGCCCGGTCATCAGCGGGTCGAGCGCCGCTTCCTGGAGGGCGACGCCGATCGAGGCCCGCACCGCGCGCGCCTCCTTGACGACGTCGTGACCCGCGACCCGGGCCGAGCCGCCGGTCGGCAGCAGCAGCGTGGTCAGCATCCTCACCGTCGTCGTCTTGCCGGCTCCGTTGGGCCCCAGGAAGGCGTAGATCTCGCCGACCTCGACGTGGAGGTCGATCCCGCGCACCGCGAGCACCTCTCCGAAGGCCCGCTGGAGCCCCTTCGCCGAGATCGCGGTCCGCGCTTCCATCTAGGCCTCGCTCGGCTCCGCGCGCGCCGCCGCCGGCAGCGCCTCCACCCAGCGGCGGCCGTTCGCGCGCTCGAGGGCCTCGGCCGCGTCGAGCAGCAGCGCCTCGCCGCCCCAGGCGGCCTGCAGCTGCAGGCCGACCGGCAGCCCGTGCTCGAGACCGACGGGGACGGTGATCGCCGGGACCCCGGCCAGGTTGGCGAGCCCGCCGCCGCGGACGTTGGCCTGGTCCGCCGTCAGGGTGCCCGAGGGCAGGTCGACGAGTGGCGCCTCCAGCGGCGGCGCCGGGGCAGGGACCGTCGGCCACGCCAGCAGGTCGACCTGGGCGTGGATAGCGGCGAGGCGCCTGCGCATCAGCGTCCGCACCTGCTGTGCCTTGACCAGCGCCGCCGCGGGTATCAGCAGCCTGTACTTGAGCAGTCCGCGCCCGATCGGGCTCAGCTCGGGGTCGAGGGAGTTGAGGCGGCTCGGGCTGACCCCGGCGAGGGCCTCGCTGTTGGCGATCAGGACGGCCGCCAGCGCCGCCGGCTCGAGGTCGGGAAGCTCGACCTCGGTCAGCGCCCCGCCGGTCTCGGCGGCCAGCGCCCTGATCGCCTCCTCGCAGGCGTCCCGGACGCCGGGGGTGACGTCGTCGGTGACGGGGTCGCGCACGATCCCGATCCGCAGCCCCCGCGGCTCACCGCGCGGCAGCTCCTCGCCGCAGAGGACCGAGGCCAGCAGGCGGCAGTCGGCGGCGTCGGCGCAGAGGGGCCCCGAGACGATCGTCGTCGTCCTGCCGGCCATGTGGTGCCCGGCCATGGCGGCGCGGCCGAAGGTCGGCTTCAGCCCGGTGAGGCCGCAATAGGCGCCCGGATAGCGGATCGAGCCGACTCCGTCGGCGCCGACCGCGCCGGCGACGAGTCGCGCCGAGACAGCGGCCGCGGGGCCGCTGGAGGAGCCGCCGGGGCAGCGGTCCGGATCCCAGGGGTTGCGCGCCGCACCGTAGACGGAGATGCCGCCGGTGCTGCCG
>JBLNAC010000279.1:0-6829 GCA_050259155.1 Syntrophothermus sp. | reverse complement strand
CGGACGCTGGCGACGACCAGGGGGAGCGCCACCAGCGAGAGCATCGCCGCGGCGGCGAAGAACGAGCGCCCGAAGACCACGCCTTCGGTGCTGCGGCTGAGGAAGCCGAGCGCCGAGGTCTGGAAGATCACGGTCCCGAAAAGCGCCAGGACGATCGAGGGGATGCCGGCGATCGACTCGATCGTCGATTCGGTGATCCGCGCCAAGGTCGCGGGCCGCCCGTACTCGCATAGCCAGACGGCGATCGCGATCCCGGTCGGCACCGCCAGGATCGTGCCCATCGTCGCGACGATCAGGGTCCCGAGCAGAGCGTCGGAGAAGCCGCCGGTTTCGCTCTGGGTGAAGCCCGCCGCGGCGGGAGTGGTGAGCATCGAGGGCCGCAGGTAGGTGATGCCCTGGATCAACAGGTAGACGACGATCGCGATTGCGATCGCGCAGAAGAGCAGGCCGAGGGACCAACAGATCGCGAGGCCGATGCGGTCGGCGAGCCGCCAGGTGGCGCTGCCCTCGGCGGCCTGTGCCTTGGTCGGCGGCGCCTGCTCCGGCGGCGCCGGCGGCTGCGGGGTCGCGACGGTCGAGTCCATCAGGGCGCTCCGTATTTCCGCATCGCGCGCCGGGCGATGAATCCGCACAGGGACGCGGTCGCAGCCGACAGCAGCAGGACCGCGGCGATCGCGAAGAGGGTCGCGTTCATCGGCTTGGAGCTGAGCTGGTCGATGTTCTTGACGATCGTCGGGGCCAGGGGCCGGGACGGCTCGTAGACGAAGATCAGGCCGTCGGCGGGGTTCGGGGCCCAGCCGACCGAGCCGGAGACCATCGCGAGCATCACGGCCTCGCCGATGCCCCGGGCGGTGGCGAGGACGGTGCCGGCGACGATGGCCGGCCGCGCCGAGCGGACCCCGATCTTCCAGGTCGTCCGCCAGCGATTGACGCCAAGCGCAAGGGAGCCTTCGAGCCATCCGGGTTTGACCGCCCGCAGCCCGTCGCTGAAGATCGAGACCATCAGCGGCGCGATCATCACCGTGAGGATCGCGACGGCGGCGAGCAGGCTGTAGCCGGTGAGCGAAATGACGCCCGCCACCGATGCCTTCTGCGGCTCGCTGATCAGGTGGTTGCCGATGAACGGCACGAGGACGACGACGCCGATCAGGCCGTAGATCACCGAGGGGACGCTGGCCAGGAAGCGAACGACCGGCTGCAGGATGTTGCTCATCCATTCGGGCGCGAACTCGACGATGAAGACGGCGACGAAGAGCGCCGAGAAGAGCGCGATGAGGACGGCGCCGCCGACGATCAGGATCGTGCTCCAGATCAGCGGCCAGCCGTGAAAGGTCCAGACATAGCCGGCGCCGGTCTGGGCCGAGAGGGCGATTTTTTCGAGCTGGTCGTCGACGCTCCCGCCCGGGCCGAACCAGGCCAGCCCGTTGTGTGAGAAGGAGGGCCAGGCGCGGACGAAGACCGTGACGATCAGCGCGAGGAGGAGCCCGACGACGAGGCAGACCAGCGCGACGAGCATCCGCTCGACGCGCTGGTCCGACCACTTGGGGCCATACTCCGGAGCGAACTCCTCCTGCATCGGGCCCCGCTACTTCTTCTTCTTGTTGAACGCGGGGACGCCGCCGGCCTTGAGGATCACTTCGCCGGCCAGCGGGCTCCGACGCGCCCAGTCGATGAACTTGAGCAGGCCCTTGGGGCTCTGGCTCCCGTCGCCCGGGAGGACCAGGAACAGGTAGCGCGAGAGCGGGTACTTGAGCGGCTCGACGCTGATCTTGCTGGGCTTGCAGGGGACGCCGTTGACCTTCAGGGGCTTGAGGCCCTTCTTGTTCTGCCAGGCGAGCCCGGCGTAGCCGATCGCGTTCGGGTCCTGCCGGACCGCGTTGACGACCAGCCCGTCGGAGGTGAGGGCGTTGACGCTCGAGGCGGGGGGGTCGTTGTTGAGCACCGCTTGGAGGAAGAAGTTGTACGTCCCTCCGTTGGTGTCGCGGCCCACCGGGTCGATCGTCGTCGTCAGGTTCGAGCCGCCGACCTGGCTCCAGTTGGTGAGCAGGCCCCGATAGATATCGTGCGCCTGCTGGATCGAGATGTTGCCGAGGCTGTTCTTCGAGTTGACGTCGAGGCAGAGCCCGTCCATGAACATCTTGATGTAGGTCGTGCCGGCATCGCTGGGGAGCGGGGTGCGCGCCTGCCCGGCGAACTGGCTGGTCCCGTTCTGGACGTCTTTCACCCCGGCGTTGCCGCCGTTTGCCGTGTAGACGAACTTGACCTTCTTGTTGACCTTCTTTTCGTAGGTCTTGAAGAGGGCCTGGAGGATCGGCTGTGCGGCCACCGACCCGGAACCGATGTAGGTCACGGCGCTGGCCGACGCTGGGACGGCCAAGGCGACCAGGGCTATCGCCGCGATGGCGAGGGACTTGATTCTCATGTCTGCGGATGAGTCCTTTCTGCCGGGTAATTCTACTTTGTTGATCAACTCAGTGCAAAATTCTAGCAGCTTCTGTAGTTTGATGACCTACTTAGTAAAGAATAGCCGGCCGACCAGCGTCGATCGATGTGCACGGCCGGCCTCAGACATGGAGGATCAATTGCTGAAACGAAGGATTTCCACGCCTCGGGCGGCGACGGTCGTCGTCCTGGCGGCCGTCGTCGCCTTTGCAACCACGGTGGCGCCGTCGCTGGCGGGCTCGTTCCTGACCAGCCAGAGAGCGGCCAAGGTCTATGTCTCGAACAAGAAGGCGAACACCGTCTTCCTCAAGAAGAAGGCGGCGGCCAATCTCTATGTCGCGAAAAAAGCCGCACCGATCAGCCCCGTCGCCGGGATCGCCGCCGGCTCGGCCCAGTTCGGGCCGGTCTCGGCGACGACTTCGGGTTACATCCCGACCGCGTTCACGTCGTTCGCCACGAAGGCAACCGCCAGCTCGGCGGTGGTCACCTTCTCGGGCACGGCCACCTGCACATCGGAAAAAGCCAGCTCGGCCGACGCGTGCCCGGTGGAAATCCTGGTCGACGGTCAGAAAACCGGCAAGATCAACTTCGCACCGGCCACGCTCGCGTCGCAGACGCCGGCGGCGCTCGTCCACACGATCATGCTGACGACCGTTCTGACCAAGGGCGGCCACACGGTCCAGGTGTCCTACGCGGGCGCGAAAAACGTGACCTTCACGCTGAAGAGCTGGAATCTGGCGGTCCAGGCCTACCCGCAACCTGAAGAAGAAGAGGTGAGCGCCGGCTCCGGCAAATAGCTCGAGGCCTCTCGCGAAACGAGCCGCGCCCCCGGAGGAAGGGGGCGCGGCTCGTTCTTCTTGGATGGTGCCCCGGCGGCTGCAGGGCTCAGCGGCCGGGCCGAGGAAGGTCGTCGCCCAGGATCAGGCGTGCCCGGTAGAAGAGCGCCTCGTCGACCGTCTCGCCGCCGGCGTCGCGGTTGGCGACCCGGCTGGTCCGGTTCTGCCCGGTGCCCGCCGGGAGTTCGTCGCGGACCACCCCGTTGAGTCGGCCTCGCGAGGTGATAGCTGTCCGCGTGGTTCGCTTGCCCATCTCGGCTCCTTCTGGAGTTTGTTTACAAACTAAGTCAAGAATAACAGATGGGGAAGACTCATGGGCGGCGGAGTGGGCGGGGCGCCACCCGGCAAAGCGCGCCCCGCCCGTCGCCTCTTCAGACGGCTGCGGATTGCTCCGCCTCGCCGCCGCCCTGGGGTCCGCGGAGAGTCGAGGCTCCGTGGGGGTCGGACGGCGGCGAACCGTTGAAGCTCTTGGCCTGGACCGGGCGCAGGTAGGCGATCTGGCCCTCGCGAAGCTCGAGCCGCTGCAGCTCGGCGCGAGTCAACTGCGCCCACACCTCGGTCCCGTCGGCCAGCACGAACTCGACCCGGATCTCGAAGCCCAGGGCGACGATCCGCCGCACCAGCCCCTCCTCGGTGCGCTCGTCGGGGTCGAGTACCACCTCCATGTCGTGGGGACGGACGAAGTGGTCGCCGAGCCGGTTGACCTCGCCGACGAAGCTCATCACGAACTCGTTCGAGGGGTGCTCGTAGAGCTCGGCGGCGGTCCCGGATTGCTCGACCCGGCCCTCGTTCATGACCACCAGCTGGCCGGCGACGTCCATCGCCTCCTCCTGATCGTGGGTGACGAAGATCGTCGTCACGTGCATCTCGTCGTGGAGGTTGCGAAGCCAGGTCCGGAGGTCCTTGCGGACCTTTGCGTCCAGCGCGCCGAACGGCTCGTCGAGGAGCAGCACCTGGGGCTCGACCGCGAGCGCCCGCGCCAGGGCCATGCGCTGCCGCTGGCCGCCCGAGAGCTGGGAGGGATAGCGGTCGGCGAGGCCGTCGAGCTGGACCAGCCGCAGCAGCTCGTGGACCCGGGCGGCGATCTGGGGCTTCTTCCACTTGCGGATCTTCAGCCCGAAGCCGACGTTCTCGAACACGGTCATGTGCTTGAACGCGGCGTAGTGCTGGAAGACGAAGCCGACTTCGCGCTTCTGCGTCGGCGTCTTCGAGACGTCCTCGCCGTCGATCAGGACGCGGCCGGAGTCCAGGGTCTCCAGGCCCGCGATCGCACGCAGCAGCGTCGACTTACCGGAGCCGCTCGGGCCCAGCAGGGCCGTGAGCGAGCCGTTGGGCACCTCGATCGAGACGTCTCTGAGCGCCTGAAAGTCACCGAAGCTCTTGTTGGCTTCCTCGACTGTGATTCCCATCAGGCGTCCTCCTTTCTCTTCAGCAGGTTCATGGCCAGCAGGGTCGATAGGGCGAGGAGCGCGAGCAGGACGGAGGCCCCGAAGGCGCCGGGCAGGTTGAAGTTCTCGTACTGCTTGGAGACGAACAGCGGCAGCGTCTGGGTCGTCCCCGAAATCGAGCCGGAGACGACCGAGACGGCGCCGAACTCGCCGAGCACGCGCGCGGTCGTGAGGACGACCCCGTAGGCGACGCCCCAGCGGATCGCCGGCAGGGTCACGCGCCAGAAGGTCTGCCAGGCGTTGGCGCCGAGCGTGGAGGCCGCCTGCTCTTGCTCGGTGCCGATCTCCTGCAGAACCGGGACGGTCTCGCGGACGACGAACGGGAGCGAGACGAAGATGCTCGCCAGCACCATGCCGGGCACCGAGAAGAGAATCTCGATCCCGGCTTCCGCGAGCCCCGGTTCGAGCCAGCCGTCTTTTCCGTAGAGGAGGAACAGCGAGAGGCCGATCACGACCGGGGAGATCGCGAACGGGAGGTTGATCACGGCGTCGATCACGGCGCTGCCGCGGACGCGGCGGCGGACCAGGAGCAGCGCGCAGCCGACACCGAAGACCGTGTTCAACGGCACCGCGATCGCGACCATGATCAGGGTGAGCTTGAGGGCGTGGAGCCCGTCGGGAGAGGTGATCGCTTCCAGCGGCGGCGCGATCCCGTTTTCGAAGGTCTTGAAGAAGATCAGGCCGAGCGGCAGCAGCAGGAGGACGAGGACGTAGCCCAGCCCGAGCACCCGCAGCGTCCAGCGGCCGGTGGCGGAGCTACTCACGCTGCTCGCCCTCCTCGCGATGGGCAGCCTCGAGCGGCGCCTCGCCGGCGACGGGCATCATCGTCAGCGTGCTGCCCGCCGAGGAGCGTTCATGGCGGCTGCTCCAGCGCTGGATAAGGCTGACTACGAGCAGGCAGCACAGGGAGGCGGCCAGCAGCACCACCGAGACGGCGGCGGCGCCGGTGTCGTTGCCGTTCTCGATCAGCTGCTTGATGTAGACGGAGGAGACCTGCGTGTCCGGCAGGCCGCCGGCGAAGAGCAGGACGGAGCCGAACTCGCCCAGGGCGCGGGCGAAGGCGAGGGCGATGCCGGCGCCCAGCCCGGGGAGGAGGTTCGGGAAGATCACCCGGCGGAAGATCGTGAAGCCGCCGGCGCCGAGCGAGGCCGCCGCCTCCTCCATCTCGCGGTCCATCTCGATCAGCAGGGGCTGGACCGCGCGGACGACGAATGGCAGGGTGACGAAGAGGAGGGCGACGACGACCGCGGTTCGCGTCAGGGCGATATGGACCCCAAGCGGGCTGTTCGGGCCCCAGAGCTCGATCAGGATCAGGCTGGCGACGATCGTCGGCAGGGCGAACGGCAGGTCGATCACCGCGTTGACGACGCTCTTGCCGGGGAACTGGTCGCGGACCAGCAGCCAGGCGAGGATCGTGCCGAAGACGGCGTTGACGAGGACGACGACGACCGAGGCGACCAGGGTCAGCTCGAGCGACTTGATCGCCTGCGGCTGGGTGATCTGGCTCCAGAATTCGCCCAGGCCCTGGCTCAGCGACTGGTCCGCCAGCGCCGCCAGGGGCAGGAGGACGATGACGCTCAGGTAGAGGACGACCAGGCCCCGGCCGAGGCCGGCGCCGACCCCGGGCAGGCGCAAGCCTGCCCGGGGCGCTGCGTCAGTGCGTGCGGCGTGAGCCTCCATCGCTCAGCCGGAGGTCGAGACCCCGAGTTCGTTCTCGATCTTCGCGACCGAGCCCGTTTCTTCGTCGAAGAACTCTTCGTTGACCTTCGACCAGCCGCCGAATTTGCTGATCTCGAACAGCTTTTCCGGGGTCGGGAACTGCTTCGGGTCGACCAGCTTGGGATTGACCGGCCGGTAGCCGTTTTCCGCCCAGATTTCCTGGCCTTCGTCCGACCACATCCAGTTGAGGAAGGCTTCCGCGGCGGGCTCGGGCGCTTCCGCGGTGACCGCGATCGGCGTTTCGATCCTGATCGTCGCCGGCGGAATCACGTATTCGACTTCTTCGCCTTCCCTTTCCGCCTTGATCGCTTCGTTCTCGTAGGTGAGGAGCACGTTGCCCTCGCCCTGGCTGAAGGCCGAGAAGGCGTCGCGTCCGCTGCCCGG
>JBLNAC010000278.1:0-9587 GCA_050259155.1 Syntrophothermus sp. | reverse complement strand
TGGCCGGCTTCGGTCGGGTCGGGCACTCCACCGGAGGCGTCGAGCGTGCTCCAGGCGAGCAGGCCGACCAGGACGCCGGCGGCGTAGAGCGGCCAGCGGCGCCGCGCGGATCGCAGGACCGAACCCATTAGGGCGCCCATATTAGGTGAACCTAATAGCCGCTGTCGGGCGCTCCCGGCCGAGCCCGTCGGCGAGCTCGCCGAGCCCGGCCTCCAGGAGCCGCCGGGGGGCCCGGGCCCGGCGGCGCCACGGGCGCACTACTATCGCTGCAGCGAAGCGCACCGGAAGGAGCAGCAGTGTCGTCGGAGACCGCGACCGTCGCGGAGCAGGAGTACCTGGAGACGATGTTCTGGATCGAGGAGGCGGGGCTGCCGATGACCGGCGCCAACATCGCGCGCGCGATGCAGCTCTCGCCGCCGACCGTGCACGAGATGGTCGGCCGCCTGGTCGAGGACGGCTACGTCCAGCGCAACGAGGACAAATCGCTCTCCTTCACCGAGCGCGGGCGCGAGCACGCGAGCTACATCGTCCGCCGCCACCGGATGATCGAGCGCTTCCTGACCGACGTCCTGGGCATCCCCTGGGACGAGGTCCACGAGGAGGCGGAGCGGATCGAGCACGCGATGTCGCCGGTGCTCGAGGAGAAGATGCGCCTGGCGATCGGGGACGCGACGACCTGCCCGCACGGCCACCCGATCGTCGAGGGGATCCGCGAGCAGGGGTCGCTGCTGGCCGACGTCGAGGTCGGCGCCGAGGTCATGGTCCTGCGCTTCGAGAACGAGGCCGAGGAGCTGCTCCACTACCTGCGCGACGCGGGCTTCGAGCCCGGCCTCGAGGGCAGGGTCGAGTCCTCCGACGAGAGCGCCGTCGTCGTCGCCTCCGCGGACGGCAGGCACCAGGTCACCCGCAGCGTCGCCGAGACGGTCTCCGTGCGCGCCGACCCGGCGCCACCCCCCCGCGCCGCGATCCCGGAGCAGCTCGTCCTCAGCAGCGACCGCTACGGCCGCTGAGGCGCCGCGTTCCGCGCCCGCCGGCCGGCGCCCCTTCAGAATCCCTGGCGATGCCCGCCGCGACCGCAACGCAGGCGAGGACCCGCGGCGCGGTCGCGCTGGTGCTCAGCTCGATCGTCGCGATCCAGAGCGGATCGGCCCTGGCGACAGGCCTCTTCGACTCCCTCGGGCCGCTCGGCACCGTCTTCCTCCGCTCGCTGTTCGGCGCGCTCTGCCTGGTCGCGCTGACCCGGGGCGCGCCCCTGCGCCGCCGCGGGTGGCCGCACCGCGACGTGGCGCTGCTCGGCGTCGTCGTCGCCGCCGTCAACCTGCTCTTCTACGCGGCGCTCGACCGGCTCCCGCTCGGGATCACCGTGACGCTCGAGTTCGTCGGACCGCTCGGCGTCGCGGTGATCGGCTCGCGGCGGCGAAGCGACCTGGCCTGGGCGCTGCTGGCGGCCGTCGGCATCGTCTTGCTCGCGAACGGAGGTGGCGGCGAGGTCGACGCGCTCGGGGTCGCGCTGGCGCTTGGCGCCGGCATCTGCTGGGGCGCCTACATCGTTCAGAGCGCCCGGGTCGGGGCGGTCAGCCCGGGCATCGGCGGAGCGACCGTCGCCGCGATCATCTCTGCCGCCCTGGTGGCGCCGTTCGGCCTCGCGCAGGGCGGGGCGGCGCTCCTGGATCCCGCCCATCTGCTCGTGGCCGCGGTCGTCGGGGTGCTCAGCACCGCGATCCCCTACGCGTTCGAGATCGAGGCACTGCGCCGGCTTCCTCAGGCGACGTTCGGAGTCTTCATGAGCCTCGAGCCGGCTGTCGCCGCGATGATCGGCTTCGTCGCGCTCTCGCAGGACCTCTCGCCGTCGGAGATCGTGGCGATCGGGCTCGTCGTCGTCGCCTCGGCCGGAGCGCTGCGAGCCGGGCCCAGTCTGCCGCCGCCCCGAGACAGCTGAGGGCCGAGGGCGCCGTCCCGCAGCGGGAGGCCGTGGCTCAGGCCGGAGCGCCGGCGCGCATCCGGTCGAGCGCGGCCGCGATCCGCCGCACGCCCTCGGCCGCCTGGTCGGCGGGGACCGGGGCGAAGGAGAGACGGAGGCTGTTGTCGCCGCCCTCGATCATGAAGTCGGGCCCGGCGACGAAGGAGACGCCGTCGGCCCGCGCCTCGGCGAGCAGCGCGGCCGTATCCGTACCCTCGGCGAGGTCGAGCCAGAGGAAGTAGCCGCCTCCGGGGACGACGAACCGAGCCTCCGGAATCTGGTCGCGCAGGGCCGACACCAGCGCCTCGCAGCGCGCTTTCAGCTCGCCTTTGACGAAGGCGATGTTGCGATCCAGGTCCCCGCTCCTGCAAAGCTCGAGGACGATCGACTCCGCCAGCATGTTCGGCGAGATATAGGTCTCGTTGGCGAGCTTCGAGAGCTGCGCGATCTCTCCCTCCGGCCCCGCCAGGTAGCCGACCCGGACGCCGGGGCTGACGGTCTTGGAGAAGGATGAGGCGTGGATCACACGGTCGGCGCCGTCGATCTCCAGCATCGTCTGCAGGGGCTCGCCTGCGAAGGGAAGCTCTCGATATGGATCGTCCTCGAAGATCCAGAAGCCGTGCTCTGCGGCGAGCTCGACCAGCCGTCCCCGCTTGGCGGGCGCGAGCGTGCAGCCGGCCGGGTTGTGGGCGTTGGGGATGATGTGGGCGAGCTTGATCGGGCCCGCGGAGAGCGCCGCCTCGAGTGCCGCCAGGTCGAGCCCGTCGGCCTCCAGCGGGACCGGCACCAGCTCGACCCCGATCCGGCGCAGCAGCAGCAGCGTGCGGTCGTAGGTCGGCTGCTCGACGACGACCCTGTCGCCCGGCTCCAGCAGGTGCCGGAACACCATCGCGCCCGCCTCCAGCGATCCGTTGGCGATCATGACCTGCGAGGCGTCGAGGCCCCCGTGGCGCTCTGCGACCCACTGCCGGAGGCCGGGGTGGCCGTTGCCGACGCCGTAGGAGAGCGCCGTCTCCCAGTCGTCGGCGAGCGCTCGCGCCGCTGCCTCCCGCACCTGCTCGTGGGGGAGGATGTCGGCGCTCGGGGCGCCGCGGGCGAAGGAGATCGTGTCCGCTGCCATCCCGCCGACCCTAGCAACGGAGTACCGCCAACCCCTCTCTCGACGGGCCCGGAATCGTCTGGAAGGTCGGCGCCGCCGCAAGCCCCGCCCCCCAGGCGTGTCTGAGCTACCGGGGCCATACGGCCCCCAAACCTCGGACACCCCCAGCCGACCGGGGAGACACGGGGGCGTTCCTGAGCTTCAGGGGCCATATGGGACGGCTAAGTCAGAAACGGCTCGCGCGGGAGCGGGGGCTGGAGCGGTTGGCGACGCGGCAACAGGGTGTGGTGGCGCGATGGCAGTTGATCGAGATGGGCTTCGGCGAGGACGCGATCCGGATGCAGGTCGCAGCGGCGCGTCTGGTGCCGGTGCATCGGGAGGTCTTCGGCGTCGGCCACCGGCGTGGCGACCGGACGGCGCGATGGTGGGCGGCGGTGCTGGCCTACGGTCCCGGCGCGGTCCTCAGCCATCGCAGCGCGGCGGCGGCCTGGGGAATCGAGAGCCCCGGACGGCGGCCGGTGGACGTGACCGCTCCGCGAGGCAGGCAGGGAAGGGAGCGGCGCTCGGGCATCTGGGTGCATCGCTGCAAGCTCGCCGCGGCCGACCGCGCGAACCTGGGCGGGCTGCCGGTCACCACCGTCGCCCGCACCCTCTTCGACCTCGCCGAAACCGAGCCCTACGAGCGGCTCCAGCAGGCGGCCCAGGAGGCCGACCGCCTGAAGCTGCGCTGGACGCGGGAGGTCGGCGGGATCTGCGAGCGCGGGCGCGGTCGACGGGCGCTGCGCCCGGTCCGCCGCCTGCTCTCCGAGCTGCAGCCGCCCGACGAGGGGCGCAGCCCGCTGGAGCTGCGCTTCCCGCCCTTCTGCCGCGCCCACGGGATCCCCCTGCCGGAGCCCAACGTCACCCTTCTCGGACACGAGGTCGACGGGCTCTGGGTCGCAGCGAAGCTGGTGGTCGAGCTCGACAGCTGGTCCTTCCACGGCCACCGCGCGGCCTTCGAGGGCGACCGCGCGCGCGACTCCAAGCTTCTCCTGGCCGGTTACCGGATCGTTCGCGTCACCCATCGCCGTCTCGACCTCGAAGCCGAGACCCTCGCCGCCGAGCTCCGCGGGCTGCTCGGGCCGCGGCCCGCCGACCGCTAGAGCGAGCGCAGGACCTCGACCGCGATCGCCGCGGTCTCGGTCGGGCTTTCTCCCACCCGCACGCCCTTCGCCTCCAGCGCCTCCTTCTTCGCCGCGGCGGTTCCGGATGAGCCGGAGATGATCGCGCCGGCGTGCCCCATCTGCTTCCCGGGAGGCGCGGTGAAGCCGGCGATGTAGGCGACGACCGGCTTGCTGACCTCGCTGGCGATGAACTCAGCTGCCCGCTCCTCGGCGTCCCCGCCGATCTCGCCGACGAGCACGATCACCTCGGTCTCTGGGTCGGCCTCATACAGGGTGAGGATGTCGATGAAGTCGGAGCCGATGATCGGGTCGCCGCCGATGCCGACGATCGAGGAGTTGCCGGTGCCGGCCTGTTTCAGCTCGCTGCCTATCTGGTAGGTCAGCGTCCCCGACTTGGAGACGACGCCGATCGGACCCGGGTCGAAGAACTGGGCGGGGATGATGCCGACGTTGGCCTTGCCGGGGGAGAGCACGCCCGGGCAGTTGGGCCCGATCAGCCGCACCCCGGCCTCCCGCGCCTTCCAGTAGGTCTTCAGCATGTCCAGCACCGGGATCCCCTCGGTAATCGCGATCACGGTGCCGACCCCCGACTCGATCGCCTCGTCGATCGCGGCCGCCGCGAAGCGGGCCGGGACGAAGATCATCGAGGTGTTGGCGCCGGCCTCCCCCACCGCTTCCGCGATCGTGTCGAAGACCGGCACGCCCTCGACGTCCTGGCCTCCCTTGCCCGGGGTGACGCCGGCCACGAGGTCGGTCCCGTAGGCCCTGTTGCGGAGGCCGTGGAAGGAGCCCTCTCGCCCGGTCAGGCCGGAGACGGCGAGCTTCGTCTCGTTGCCGACGACGATGCTCATGCGCTCGCTCCGGCGAGCTCGACGACGCGGCGCGCGGCGTCGAGCATCGTCTTCTCCTGGTGCAGGTCGGGCAGATCGGCCTCGGCGAGGATCCGCAGCCCCTCCTCGGAATTGGTGCCGTCGAGGCGGACGACGAGCGGCACGCCGATGTCGATCTGCTGCGAGGCGGCGACGATCCCCTTGGCGATCTCGTCGCAGCGGGTGATGCCCCCGAAGATGTTGAAGAGGATCGCCGTCACCTTCTCGTCGGACTTGATCACCTCCAGCGCGTTGACGATCGCCTCGGCTTTGGAGCCGCCGCCGGCGTCGAGGAAGTTGGCGGGGGCGCCGCCGGCCTGGGCGACGACGTCGAGCGTGGACATGCAGAGCCCGGCGCCGTTGGCGAGGATGCCGACGTTGCCGTCGAGCTTGACGTAGGTGAGGCCCTTTTCCTTCGCCATCTGCTCCTGCGGGTCGTCGACCAAGTCGGCGACGGCGGCGAGGTCCTCGTGGCGGAAGAGCGCGTTGCCGTCGATAGTCACCTTCGAGTCGAGGGCGACGACGCGGCGGTCGGCGGTGACGATCAGGGGATTGACCTCGATCAGCGTCGCGTCCTCCTCGCTCGCCACCTCGGCCAGCTTGGCGAGGACGTCGGCGGCGTCGTCGAGCGCGTCGTCGGCGAGGCCCGCAGCCTCGACGATCGGCCGCGCGGCGGCCGCGTCGAACTCCGCGGTCGGGTCGATGTGGACCTTGACCAGCGCACCGGGGTCCTCGGCGGCGACCGCCTCGATGTCCATGCCGCCCTTGGCGGAGACCATCGCCAGCAGCTTCTTCTCGCCGCGGTCGAGGATGATCGAGGCGTAGTACTCGGCAGCGATGTCGGAGCCGCCCTCGACCCAGACCTGGTCGACGCGGAAGGGCCCCTCGCCGTGGGGGCCGACGATGTCCATGCCGAGGATCGCGTCGGCATGCTCGCGGGCCTGCGCGGCGTCGGCGGCGATCTTGATCCCGCCCGCCTTGCCCCGGCCGCCGATCAGGACCTGGGCCTTGATCGCGCACGGATAGCCGACCCGCTCCGCCGCGGCGACGGCGCCGTCGACGGTGTCGGCGACCTCCCCGCCGGGCACCGCGATGCCGTGCTTGGCGAAGAGCTGCTTGCCCTGATACTCGAGGAGGTCCATGGGTCGGTGGTGCGGCCGGGGACCCTATAGAACCGGGGCGCCTCGCCGCCGGGCGACGGCGCGTCCCCTGTGGGAACTCCCAAAGTTCCCGCAATTGGCATAATGCCGCGCCCGATGGCCCTCCCCAGCCTCAAAAGCATCAAATGGGTGACCACCGACTGCTACGGCACCCTGATCGACTGGGAGAAGGGCATCGTCGACGCCTGCAAGAAGGAGGCCGAGAAGGACGGCTTCTCCTTCGAGGAGGGACCCTTCCTGGCCCGCTTCCTCGAGGTCCAGGCCGAGATCATGGCCGGCTCCTATGAGCTCTACGCCGAGGTGCTGCGGCGCACGATCGTCAAGGTGGCCGGGGAGCTGGGCTGGGAGGTGGAGCCGTCGCGGGCCCAGTTCCTGCCCAACAGCGTCGCCTACTGGATGCCGTTTCGCGAGGCCAACGCGGCGATGGACCGGCTCGGCAAGAGGTACGACATCGGGATCATCTCCAACATCGACGACAAACTGCTGGGGATCTCGCGTCGCCACCTTCGGACCGAACTCGATCTCGTCGTCACCGCGCAGCAGGTGCGCAGCTACAAGCCCGACCCGGTGCACTTCAAAGAGTGCGCGCGGCGGATCGGCGGGAAAAAAGGCTGGGTCCACATCGGCAGCAACTACACGACCGACATCGCGCCGGTCCTGAAGATGGGCGTGCCGGCGATCTGGGTCAACCGTCACGGGGAGAAGCTGGACGGGCGCAAAGCCCCCAGCGCGACGGTCAAGAACTTTCGCGAGGCAGCGAAAAAGCTCGGCGCGTCCTGAGCTTCCTCTAGGTTCCGGGCGCAACTCCGGCGGCGGGCGCCGGTTTTCGACGGTAGGCGCCAGACTCGATGAACAGGTTCGCTCATCCCAGCACCCGAACGCCTGCCCTGGCGGCGGCGCGCGTCGCCCTGGCGGCCAGCGTGCTCGCGCTGATCGCGGCTGTGGCGTTCGCCGCGGCGTCCGGCGAAACGGCCAGCGCGGCCGCCGACGCGGAGGCCGCCGCCCGCCAGAAACCCAGCTTCGTCGTGATCCAGACCGACGACCAGACGCTGGACCAGCTCTACGCCGCCTACACCCCGGTCGGCGGGCAGACGATCCGGGTGATGCCGAACACGCTCGACCTGATCGCGAAAAAGGGCGTGACCTTCACCCGGTACTACGTCCCCTATCCCCTCTGCTGCCCCTCGCGCACCAGCCTGCTGACGGGCCGCTACGCGCACAACCATCACGTGCGCGGGAACGTGCAGCCGGAAGGCGGCTACAGCGGCTTCGCGGTGCGCAACGCGTTCAACCACAACCTGGCGACCTGGCTGCAGGGAGCCGGGTACCGGACGATCCACATCGGCAAGTTCCTCAACGGCTACGGCGACCTGCCCTACGACAACGGGACGACGGTGCCGCCGGGATGGAGCGCGTGGCACACCGTGCTCAACGCCGACACCGACCACTTCTTCTACGGCTACAAGCTGAACGACAACGGGTCGATCGACGGCCCCTTCGGCGACTCGGGCAGCTGGGAAACACGCGAATACGGCGAACGCGACGACTTCGGCTGCCCCAACGCGCCGCTGAACGGGAAACCCTGCCTGTACGAGACGGACGTCTTCAACCGGATCGCCACCGAAGAGCTGGCGGGGACGCCGCCGAACCAGCCCTTCTACCTGCAGGTCGACTACACGGCGCCGCACGGCGACTACCGCCGGCCCGCCGGACCCGAGCCCGCGACCCGACACTACGGGCTCTTCGAAGGGGTGCCGCTGCCGCACAACTCCTCGCAGGGCTTCAACGAGGGCAACGTCAACGACAAGCCCCGCTTCATCCGCGAAGCGTCCTTCCTCTCCGCGGAAGAAATCCACACCTACCGCGTCTACTACGACAAGGCCTTGGAGTCGCTGCGCTCGGTCGACGACGGGGTGAAGCTGATCTACGACACGCTCGGGGCGCTGCACCGGCTGCGCAACACCTACATCATCTTCACCTCCGACAACGGGTTCTTCTACGGCGAGCACCGGCTCGTCGGCGGCAAGTTCCTCGCGTATGAGCCCTCGACGCACCTGCCCCTGCTGATCCGGGGCCCCGGCATCAAGCCGGGCGGCGAAAGCGGCGAGTTGGCGGCGAACATCGACATCGCGCCGACGATCCTCGAACTCGCCGGCGTGAAGCCCGATCTCTACGTGGACGGTCGCTCTCTGTATCCCTTCGCGCACGACACCTCGCTGCGGACGCGGCGCCCGATCCGGTTCGAGTCGTTCGTCGAAACCAGCGACGTCGAAGAGAACGGCCGCGGGCCGGCGGCGAAACCGGCGAAGTCCTCGGCCGCCCGGAGCGGCGGCGGGGCCTCGGTCGGCGGCGCCAGCGCGCACGCCTCGATCACGGCGCCGCCGAAGAACTACTACGGGATCCGCCTCGGCCCCTACAAGTACATCGAGTGGCCCGACGGCGAGAAGGAGCTGTACGACATCACCAAGGACCCGTACGAGCTGAACAACATCGTCCGCCAGCCGAACTACTACCCGATCCGCGCCTTCCTCCACAAGGAACTGACCCGGCTGGAGGAATGCCGCGCCGCCGGGTGCCGGGCCGTCGCCGGCAAGATCCCGCTGACCAAGAAGGAACAGCTGCGCATCAAACGGCAGAAAGAAAAGGAACAGCGGGAACGCGAACGCGAACGCGAAGAACGCGAAAAAAAGCACCACAAGTAGCGAGGGCGCTGCTCGCGCTACTCGATCACGGCGATGACGTCGCCGCTGTTCACGCCGCCGCCCTCCGAGACGTTGAGAGTCGTCACCTTGCCGGAGCGGTGGGCGGTGATCTCGTTCTCCATCTTCATCGCCTCGATCACGCAGATCAGGTCGCCCTCCTCGACCGAGGCTCCCTCGGTGACCGCGACCTTGAGCACGGTGCCCTGCAGCGGCGAGGCGAGCGACTCGCTGGAGGCACCCCCGCCTCCGCCTCCGCCGCGCTCTCGCCTCGGGGGCTTGCGGCCGCCCGCGGCCGGCGCCGCGGCCGGTGCAGAGGACTCGCCGATCACCTTGACGTCGAACAGCTTGCCGCCGACCTCGACCTTGTAGTCGCGGGCGACCACCTCGGCGCCCTCGGCGGCGGGTGGGGGAGCGAGCGCCTCCGGCGCGGTCGACTTGAGCCAGCCGGTGTCCTCCATCAGGTCGCGGCAGGTCTCGCCCCGAGCCCACTGGTCGGTGGCGAGGATCGCTTCGTGGAAGGGGATCAGCGTCGTCAGCCCGCCGGAGTCGTATTCGGCGAGGGCACGGAGCATGCGGCGCGTCGCCTTCTCGCGGTCGACGTCCCAGACGACCAGCTTGGCCACCATCGGGTCAT
>JBLNAC010000277.1:0-4267 GCA_050259155.1 Syntrophothermus sp. | reverse complement strand
CCTTGCGGATCACGTCGATCATGCACAGGTCGGCGACGGAGGGGACGAGGATCTCGACGATCGCCTCCAGGGTGTCGCCGAGGTCGGAGGCGCGATCGGAGGCGCGGGCGATCTCGTCGAGGATCCGGAAGCGCGCGGCTTCGCGTCGCGCCCGCAGCTGTGCGACGCCGAGCAGCCCGAGCGCCAGCAGCGCTGCTGTCACCCCACCCAGCGCGACCAAATCCACCCGTGCCCCCTCTCGACGCCAATCCGCGCTCCCTACCAAATAGACAGTACCGTCTTTGGAGGAGCGGCGGCAACCCCCGCCGGCCCTCCCGAGCGAGATGGCAGCCGCGCCGTCTAGCATCGTCGCGGTGAGGATCGCCCTCCCAGTCTTCGCCGCCGCCTTCGCCGGCGTTCTCTGCCTCGCCACCGGGGCCCCCGCGGGGCAGGGCGGAGCCGCGATGAGGTCGGCCGGCCCGGCCCGGCCCCCGATCACGCGGGACCTGATCCCCTTCGGCCCCAAACGCAAGCGGGAGATGGCGGCCTACTCGCTCCGCCACTACGGCGCCTACCAGTGGCGGCTGCGCCACCCGCACGTGATCGTCGAGCACGTCGCCGAGGCGAGCTCCGCCGCCGCCGTCTACAACACCTTCGCCCCCGACGTCCCGGACGTCGAGCTGCATGAGCTGCCCAACGTCTGCGCGCATTTCGTGATCGGCAGCTCCGGCCGCATCTTCCAGCTCGTCAATCTGCGCACGCGCTGCCGCCACACGGTCGGCCTCAACTGGACCGCGATCGGCATCGAGCACGTCGGCTACGCCGACGGCGACGTGCTGGGTAATCCCCGCGAGCTGCGCGCCTCGCTGCGCCTGACGCAATACCTGCGATGCCACTTCGGGATTCCGGTCCGCGACGTGATCGGCCACGCCGAGAGCCTCACCTCGCCCTACCACCACGAGCTCGTGCCGAGCCTGCGCCATCAGACGCACGGCGACTGGCGGCACAGCTCGATGCGCGTCTACCGCCGCGACCTGCGCCGGCTCGGTCCCTGCTGACTAGACTCGCGGCGATGGGCGACACGATCGAGGAAGGCTTCCGGGAGGGCGACAAGGTCTGGGTGCAGGACGCCGACGGCAACCACCACCCCGGCGTCTTCGTCGGCTACAACGAAGCCGCGGGCTGGTTCGGCGGCGGCCCCAGCGCCTACGTCGTCCACCCCGAGGCGCACCAGGCCGAGGTCGTATCCGTCTTCCGCATAACCCCGCGGGACGAGTGAAGTCGCCCGCGCACCGGGCGACGAGCCGCGGCTCGAGGCGGGCCCGTCGCGGTCAGCCTTCCGGGGAGCGCGCCAGGGCCGTGATCCCGTCCCGCTCGAGGCGGAGCATCGTCCAGTCGCCGAGACGGGCGGCGCCGAGCTCGGCGTAGAAGTCGAGCGCGGGCTGGTTCCACTCGAGCGCGCACCATTCGAGCCGCGCGTGGCCGCGCTCGACCGCCAGCGCCGCGAGGTGCTCCATCACGCGGCGGCCGATGCCGCGGCGACGGTGGTCGGGGCGCACGTAGACGTCCTCGAGCCAGATCCCCGGGCGGCACTCGAAACTGGAGAAGGTGCTGAAGAAGACCGCATAGCCGACCGCCTCGCCGGCGCCGGTCTCGATCATGAGGGCCTCGGCGGCGCGCTGCTCGAACAGGCTGCGGCGCAGGACGTCGGCGGTCCCGACGACCTTGTCGGCCAGCTTCTCGTAGCTCGCGAGCTCGCGGATCAGCTCGAAGAGCAGCTCGCAGTCGTCCTCTGCGGCGGGGCGGATCACGATCTCGGCGGCGGTCGTCACGGCGCCTCAGGTTAGGCGACCGGCGTCCGCCGCCGCCCTCGCCAGCCTCTAGGCTGCCGTCGATGGACACGATCGACAGCCTCCTCGCCAACAACCGCGACTTCGCCGACTCGCTCGCCGAGCGCCACGTCGACGTCCGTCCCAGCCGGCAGCTGGCGATCGTCACCTGCATGGACTCGCGCCTCGACGTCTTCGCCGCGCTCGGCCTCGGCGACGGCGAGGCGCACGTGCTGCGCAACGCCGGCGGGGTCATCACCGACGACGTGATCCGCTCCCTCGCCGTCTCCCAGCGCCTCCTCGGCACCCGCGAGGTGATGCTGATCCACCACACCGACTGCGGGCTGGAAAAGATCACCGACGACGGCTTCCGCGACGAGTTGCGAGAGGCGACCGGGGTCGCGCCCTCGTTCGCGATCGAGTCGTTCGCCGACGTCGACGCGGACGTGCGCCAGTCGGTGCTGCGGGTGCGCCGCTCGAACTTCATCCTCCACCGCGACGCGGTGCGCGGCTTCGTCTACGACGTCGACACGCACCGCCTGCGCGAGGTCGAGGTCGGCGAGTAGCTCAGGCCCCGCCGGCGTATCTCAGCGAGCCCGGGGTATCGAGCTGCTGGCCGGTCTCGAGCAGCGTCTTCAGGCCCGAGAGGATCATCGGCCAGCCGCCGAACAGCTCGCTGTTGGCGCCCTCCGCCAGCCGGTCGTGGGTGACGACCAAGCGGCAGGAGCTGCCGACCGGCTCGATCTCCCAGGTGACCCGCGAGGTGCCCTCGCGGCGGACGTCCTCGCTCCAGAGCGCCTGGAAGGTCTGGACCAGGCGCCGCGGCGGATCGACCTCGAGGTTCTCCCCGGCCGCGATCTCGACCACCCCCGGCACGCCGGACCGGTACCCGGAGCCGGCCGTCCACTCGGACTCGGTGCGCACGCCGAAGCTGTAGCGGCTGCGGAGGTCGGGGTCGGTTATCGCCTCCCACAACCGCTCCGGCGTCGTCTTGATGTAGATCTCGAAGACCGCCATCGCGCGGCCGTCGACCACTTCCCAGGGTGCCCGCTCGCTCATCGCCTTGCCTCCTCGAGGTCTTGCCTGAGCCGGCTGAGCGGAGCCGCCCACGAATCGGCGTACCTGCTCACCCAGCGCTCGTAGATGTCCCGGATCGGAACGGGGTTGAGGTAGTGCAGCTTCTCCCTGCCCCGCCGCCGGCTGACGACGAGCCCCGCGGCCTCGAGCTGCCTGAGGTGCTTCATGACGCCGAACCTGGTCATCTCGAAGCGCCGCTCCAGCTCGCTCAGCGTCTGCCCGTCCCGGCGGCGGAGCGCGTCGAGCAGCTCGCGGCGGGTCGGGTCGGCAAGGGCCTTGAAGACGTCGTCGTCCAACTCGCGCCGGATTATAGGTGACTATATGGTCACGTGTCAAACCCACCTAGACTGGGCCCGATGTCGCCCCGGGTCGCGCCCTACGGCTCCTGGAGCTCGCCGATCGACGCGGCGACGGTCGCGCGCGGCGGCCTGCGCCTGGGCTCGGCGGCCCTCGCGAGCGACGGGGCGGTGTGGTGGTCCGAGGGCCGGCCCGGCGAGGGAGGGCGCGTGGCCGTCGTCCGCCGCCCGCCGGGCGGCGAGCCGGAGGACGTGACGCCGCCCGGCGCGAACGTGCGCACCCGGGCGCACGAGTACGGGGGCGGCGACTGGCGTCCTGTAGGCCCGGACCTCGTCCTCTTCGTCGACTTCGCCGACCAACGCCTCTACCGCCGGCGGCTGGGCGAGGCGCCGGTCGCGATAACGCCCGAGGCGCCGGCGCCCGCGGCCCTCCGCTACGCCGACCTCCGGGTCGCGCCCGACGGTGCGACCGTCGTCTGCGTCCGCGAGGTCCACGATGGAGGCGAGCCCGAGAACCAGATCGTGTCGCTGCCGCTCGACGGCTCGGCCGAGCCGACGGTCCTCGCCCGCGGCCGCGACTTCTACTCCTTCCCCCGTCCCAGCCCCGACGGAGCCAGCATCGCCTGGACCTGCTGGGACCACCCCAACATGCCCTGGGACGGGACCGAGCTGTGGCTGGCGCCGCTCGCCGCCCCCGAGGAGGCCCGCCGCGTCGCCGGCGGCCCCGCGGAGTCCGTCTTCCAGCCGGAGTGGGACGAGGCCGGCCGGCTGCATTTCGTCTCCGACCGCGACGGCTGGTGGAACCTCTACCGCCTCGAGGGCGAGGAGGCCCTGCAGCTGACCCGGGAGGAAGCGGACCTCGCCCACCCCCAGTGGCTGTTCGGCGGCGCAACTTACGCCTTCCTCGAGGGCGGCGACGTCGCCTGCGTGCGAACCGAGCGCGGGACCGAACGCCTCGGCCTGCTGGAGCCCGGCGCCGAGCGGGTCGGCGACCTCGGCCTGCCGCTCACCTCCTTCGGCTTTCCTGTCCTCTCGAGCCGCGGCGCCAGTCTCGCCTTCGTCGCCGCCGGCACCGAGCGCGAGCCC